>JAFGJF010000428.1 GCA_016929205.1 Anaerolineae bacterium | reverse complement strand
GTGAACCTGGCCGGGCTGCCGGGCATCAGCGTGCCCTGCGGGTTCGCGGACGGGCTGCCGATCGGCTTGCAGATCCAGGGGCCGGCGTTTCAAGAGGCCAATATCCTGCGCGTGGCGTATGCCTACGAGCAGGCGACGGAATGGCATAAACAGCGCCCGCCGCTGCCCCAGGTTTTTGTTTGATGTATAAGAATATATAGATAGAGGTAAAATCGTAAATGAAGCTCATCATTCCCCTTGCCGGGTTCGGTTCACGGATGCGGCCCCATACCTGGACCAAGCCCAAGCCGTTGATCAACGTCGCGGGCAAACCCTTTATCGGGCATCTGTTGGACAAGTTTGCCCCCCTGGACATTGAAGAGCTGATCATCATCTATGGCTGGTTGGGCGATCAGATCCAGGCGTATGTCAAAGACAATTATGCGCATCTCCATCCCAGGTTTGTCGAACAGGCCGAACTCAAGGGGCAGTCGCACGCCTTGTGGTTGGCGCGCGACTATCTGACCGGCGACGGGATCATTATCTTTGTCGATACCTTTTTCGATATGGATGTGGGTGTATTGTCCAATCCCAAGGCCGATTTGCCCGGCGTCGACGGCATCTCGTTCGTCAAGGAGGTCGACGATCCACGGCGCTTTGGCGTGGTCGAGCTGGACGGAGAGGGGTTTGTCACCCGGTTTATCGAAAAGCCGACCGAGGTGGATAACAAAAAGGTGGGCATTGGCTTTTATTGGGTGCGCGACCTGGCCTGGATGGTGCGCTGCATTGAGGATCACATGGCCTCGGGCAATATGTTCAAGGGCGAGTTCTTTTTGACCCATACGTTCCAGGTCATGGTCGATCGTGGCGCCAGGTTCCGCACCCACGAGGTGGATGTCTGGCAGGATACGGGCAAGCCGGAGACGACACTGCAGTGCAACCGCTACTTGCTTGAGCATGGCTGCGATAACAGCGCGCAGGTACAGGCCAGGGATTCGGTCATTGTCCCGCCAGTACATATTGCCGCCGATGCCGTGATCAAAAATGCTGTTGTGGGGCCCTATGTCAACATTTGCTCAGGAGCAACAGTTCAAAATGCCATCGTTTGTAACAGCCTGATCGATATCCAAGCCGTGGTTAAAGACATTTTTCTTGAAGGATCGTTGATTGGCGAAAAGGCACAGGTCATAGGCCAGCCAACGCGATTGAATATTGGCAATGCGGCAACTACCGGCACCAAGTATGAGGTTGATGAATCGTTTTCTTATTGATCGCTAGTTATAAAAAAACCGGGTTTCCCATTGTTTAGCGATGGTCTGGGTAGACTCTGAAACATGTTTCCTTACCTTGCGTCCAAAGGCGGGCGTCAAAGCCCGGTTTTACGCATCCTTGTTGCAGAGGTGAACCTTGAAACGACTAAATTACCCACATCGTCGCTATAATGCGCTCACCGGGGATTGGATCCTGGTCTCTCCACACCGGACCAAGCGTCCCTGGCAGGGGCAGGTCGAGAAGCCCGTACCGGAGCAGCGGCCCGTGTACGATCCTGGATGCTATCTTTGTCCCGGCAATGAGCGAGCTAACGGTGAGTGCAATCCGGATTATACTGAAACGTTTGTCTTTACGAACGATTTTGCAGCATTGTTACCGGATACGCCTTTGCGTGTCGAGGAGGCGAATCCGTTGTTGCGCTATCAAGGGGTTCGGGGGACGGGTCGTGTACTCTGTTTTTCCCCGCGCCATGACTTGACCCTGGCCGAAATGCCTGTAGAAGCCATTTGCCGCGTGGTCGATTTGTGGGCCGATCAAGTCGTCGAGTTGGGTCAACAATACAGATGGGTACAGGTCTTTGAAAATCGGGGTGCGATGATGGGTAGTTCCAATCCGCACCCACACGGACAGCTTTGGGCCAGCGACGTTGTGCCCAACGAACCGGCCAAAGAAGATCGCCAACAAAAGGCATATTTTGCCGAGTATGGCGGGCCACTGCTGCTTGATTACGCGCAAGCAGAACTGGAGCAGCAGGAACGTATTATCGTTGATAACGAACACTGGCTGGTGGTCGTTCCATATTGGGCGCTTTGGCCTTTTGAAACGTTGATTCTGCCCAAAAGGCACGTTTTGCGTTTGCCCGATCTGGACCAAAAAGAACGAGATGCGCTGGCCAAGGCCCTAAAGCAGTTGTTGGTCAGATATGACAATTTGTTCGAGACATCTTTTCCCTATTCGATGGGCTGGCACGGTGCGCCGACCGACGCAGGTGAGTATTCACACTGGCAGCTTCACGCCCATTTTTACCCGCCGCTGCTGCGTTCGGCAACGGTCAAAAAGTTTATGGTCGGATACGAGATGTTGGGTGAACCGCAGCGTGATATCACTGCCGAGCAGGCGGCAGATCGACTGCGAAGGCTGTCCGGCGTTCATTACAAGGAAACAAGCTCGTAATCTCTAGAGCTGGTAATAATATAATTGACAACGAAGTCAGAACATAGGAGGATGATCAACGATGATTATCGGCGTTCCAAAAGAGATCAAGAATAACGAATATCGCGTCTCGATGACACCCGGCGGTGTCCAGGCACTGATCACCTTTGAGCACCAGGTGCTGGTTCAAGCGGGCGCTGGCGACGGCAGTGGGTTTGTCGATCAAGAATATGTGGATGCCGGCGCGGAAATCGTTTCCGATGCTGCGTCGGTCTGGAACCGGGCCGACATGGTCATGAAGGTCAAAGAGCCGCTGCCGCAAGAGTTTGGGTTTTTGCGGGAAGGGTTGCTGCTTTTTACCTATCTGCACCTGGCTGCGGCGTCTGACCTGACCCACGAACTGGTGGCGAAAAAGGTTGCGGGCATTGCCTAC
>JAFGJF010000057.1 GCA_016929205.1 Anaerolineae bacterium | reverse complement strand
GGGTTTCATCAAGCGGGATCGCGTGGGGTGGTATGCGACCCACATGCACAGCCCTGATGGGAACGAGCCCTATGCGTATGGGTACATGTTCCTGTATGTTGTGCCCGTTCCGGTTGGGACACGGCGCCTGCGGCTGCCCGACCGGCCGGATGTGCGGATTTTTGGCGCGACGCTGGTTCAGGGGGGACGGGCTGCGCAGCCCGCTGCGCCGCTGTATGATGTGTTGGCGTAAAAAAGTTGCTTTCACTCGCCCCTACGCTCCGACGTGGGGGCGTTTTTATGACTGCCTCCGTCTGGTTACTGATATGCGCTTCTATATAGAATCGACGCTCGGCAAGATTGCCCTTTCTTACGACCTATGATAAAATGACGCTTTATTTTGATGTAGAAGAAACAATCCGTCTCCTGCGTTCGCCACAGATCTTTCAAAAACGCTGTTGAGTGGAACGTTGCCGTGGAGGCTCGCAATGAATCAAGGCCATCTGCACCAATTGAGTTTGGATGCTGTTGAACAAGGGTGCCGCGATGAAAGCGCTCGCTTTCGTGCTGGTCAACCTGGTGAAACAGGTTACTGCTTTGAACTGTTTCGCCGCGCTGTTGAAGAGAACGATCAGGATGCCTGGAGCGCCATCCATACTCAATACTATTATCAGGTCGCCAAGTGGATTGGTGCCCATCCAGAGATGGCTGAATTGATTGAATCCACCTATACAAAATTCTGGCACACCATGCGAAATAAGCCTCTTTCGCGCCATTTCCAACATATTGGCGCTGTACTGGCCTATCTCCGTAAATGCGCGCTTTGCGTACGTATTGATTTGGAACGCCAACAAAGACGGCAAGACAGGATTCTGCAAATAGAAAAAAGCGCCCAGCACGATAGTGACATAGAAGCCCAAGTCATAGCGCGAATGGATCACAATGAATTTTGTGACGGTGTCCATCAGTGGTTGGACGAGAATGTTTGCGATCAACGAGAACGGCAGATCATCTTTTTTTCATATGATCTCGGACTATCACCGTCAGAAATTGCCCGACGCTACCCAGAACACTTTGCAAGTGCCAAACAAGTGTATGGAATTAAAGAGCGCATGATCAAACGTATGCGTCGCTCTGATGAGCTGAAACAACTAGTTAGGCATTGATGTCGGAAAATGACCAAAATCGTCGTTGATTGGTAAACCGGACCACTCGGAAACTGTGAATCCTGAGACAGAGGTGCTGATTTGAGTCCACAAGACGCGACTGAACGAGAAAACATGTCCAGGAATGAGGCTACCATGAATTGCATTGCCCCGGGAGAAATACAAGAAGGTGATCTGTTGGCCTACATTGAAGGAAACGCTAGCCAGAGCATCAAGGATCATATAGCACGCTGTCCATTTTGTGCCGGTGAGGCCGAGGCGTTAGCACAAAGTGATTTCGCGCTAGCTGCTGCACTTTACCGCGCTGACTGCCCGGACACGGAAACGTTGCTCCAATACCAGGTTGGCATACTACCGGTACACGAACGACGGCAAATCGTGCAGCACATACAAAAATGCCCGTTTTGTGCCAAGGAAGTGCAGCGTCTATCCGCTCTGGATGAACCTCGACATAGCATATGGGAAGAGATGCGCCGTGCGGCGCGTATCGTCGTTGAAGCCGTGCAGGCCGATCTGCCATCTTACCTGGCAGTTGCGGCGCACAGAGGGGAGATCGATCAACGTCTCTATCGGACAGACCGGTACGACATTGTTGCCGGCAGCGAGCGAAGCGGCGAGATATGGTGTTTGCGGGGCCGCATCACGTGTGGTGGGTTGACGGCGACCGAACTCGATGGATGTGCAGTACGGTTGGTTCAACAAGACAAGATCATTGCCAAGCAGACTGTGGATGCACTTGGGTATTTCTTTTTTCAGAACCTTGACGCTGGCCAATACAACCTGTGGGTAGAAACGCCCGAGGATGATATTGTTGTGCATACGATTTCTGTGGGCACAACGACCGCGGGATCTGGGTAAAAGGACAAAACAGAGTGAGTCAAGAAAGCGAGTCAGCCACATCACAACAACTTGCCACATGTCTTGTTACCATCGCCGACACAAACGAACGCCAACAGTTTCTTACTCAAAGGCGGGACGCCCTGTGTCTGGCTGTCGTTGAGGCGCTCAAGGCATATGCTGACGCAGAGCTATTGCACAATGCCGGTCGCGCGCGAGAAATCGCCGGGATTTCAGCCGAGGTTGCAGCGTGGATTGACGATCCATTGGCAAAACCGACCTCACTTTGGGCTATGGGGAACGCGCTGTTGTATCTGGGGCATTTCCGTGAGTGTTTGGATAGCTATGAATGCGCGCGCATTGGGTTTGCGCAGAACGACAAAGAGCTGCAAGTTGCCCGTTTATACATCAACCAGGTTGCTGCCTTGCGACACCTTGGGGAATACGACGAGGCGCTCGACGCTGCCAACAAGGCACGCAAGTTGCTGGATCGTCGCGGACCGACGCGCTACGCCGCAACGTTGGAAATGAACGTCAGCACCATATTCTACGAGCGCGGTCATTATGAGCAGGCGCTGGCAGCTTGCCGACGTTGCCGGGATCTGTTTGTGACACTGGGTGACCATGTCCAGGCAGCACGGGCAGATATGAACAGCGCAATCATACTCGAAAACCTGGATCGCTTTGAGCAGGCTGAAACGTTGCACACAAGCGCGCGCGCGGTCCTACAATCCGCCGGAATGACGCAAGAAGTGGCACGAAGCGATCTTAACCTGGGGGTGCTGAACTTTCGGCAGGCACGCTACCAGGAAGCACTGCGCGTTTTGCAGCAGGCGCGCGACTGTTTTGCTTCGTTGGACAACGAACTGGAGGTCGTCGTTGTCGATCTCTACCGCGCCCAGGTTTACCTCGCCCTCAACCTGTTGCCCGAAGCGTTATCCCTGGCTCAGCAATGTCGTCGCGAATTTAGCACACGTGGCATGAAACGCCAGGCGGCACTGGCTTTTGTCGTTGAGGGAACGGCCCATCGTGGCATGGGCCATGTGGCTGCTGCGTTGCAGTCCTTTGATCATGGTCGGCGCCTCTTTTGGCAGCGTGGGGCGGTTGTAGAAGTGGCGCTCGTTGACCTGGAACGTGCGACGCTGAAACGCCTGGCCGATTCTCCGGCCAGCGCCCAACGCATATCTCACCGGGCAAGCAAGATTCTCGATAAGCACAACCTGACTGTACGCGTGGCCCAGGCTCGGGTTCTGCAGGCTTGGTGTACCTTGGACCTCGGACGCCCAGACCAGGCACAAACACTGGTTTACGCTGCACTTGACGAGATTTCGCAATATAGTTTGATGCCATTGATCTATCACGCACATTACGCGCTGGGGCGGGCGTATGAAGCACAAGGGCAAACCGAGTCTGCTTACCAGGCGTATCTCGCGGCGGTAAAAGCAACTGAACAAATGCAAAGCACTCTCTGGGCAGACGAATTTCGTGCCACGTTTTTGCAGGACAAGTTGGCCCTTTATGAAGACATCGTGCGTCTGTCACTCTCGTTGAACAAGCTGCAAGAAGCGTTCGATCTGGCCGCTTATGCCAATGTGACAACCCAAATCGGGCTCACGTACCAGGAACTGGCTCGAGCACCTGACAAAGCTGGAAAACAGTTATTGGAGCAACTGCGTACATTGCGCCGTACTTGGCACTGGAAACACAGTCAACTGGGAAGCGCAAGCGACGTGGAATCCGACAGCGACCCGGAACGATCTGCCGGAGCCGAGGCAGCCGTTTGGCAGGATCTAGTCGCGTTGGAAGCACAAATTTCCGAGTTGATGCGTCGCCGGCAGGTTTCACAGCATAGCTTGCTCCGGCCTCTACCAAAAGAATATGCTCTAGACCTGGTTCAACACACTCTGGATGAAAATGCGGTTCTGGTGCAGTATTACGTCCTGGATGGGCAGCTCGGGGCATTTGTCGTGTGCCAACAAGGAATCGAATACCTTGCCAACCTGGGGGATGCAGGCAAGGTTGCCCAGTTGGTAAAAAATTGGCGTCTCGGTCTCGACAGTCTCAGGTTGTACCCACGTGACTATGTGAGATCAAACCTGGCCTCTCTATGTACGGACGCGCAGCTTCATTTGCGTCGTTTTTACGACATACTCATCGCCCCTTTGGTCACGCTTTTCCCTCTCGACCGATCCCAACCAGGTGCACAACCAATTCGACTGCATATCCGCCTGCACCCATCGCTAAACGGCATTCCCTTTGCGGCGCTATTTGATGGCGACCAATACTTGCTCGAGCGATACCAGATTGTGTATCTTGTCGGTGGGCTTGTGCCATCTCTACAACCATCTCGCGTTTATTCACCCCTTGTCATCGGATACTCGGACGGTGGACGAATGCCTTTTGCTATCAAAGAAGCAGAACGTGTTGCGGAGGCTTTCTCTGCCCACTCGAACTCGCAACCTCCGCGTCTTTTGACCGAGGATGCCGCAACTGAAGCCGATTTTGCCACGTACAGCCAACAAGCCAATATCATCCACCTGGCAACATATGCCGCTTTCCGTGCAGACAACCCATTTTTCTCGTGGATACGGTTGGCCGATGCGCGCCCGACGGTGACTGATTTGTATGGCCTACGACTGGCGAACCATCCCCTCGTGACGCTGAGCGCATGCGAGACTGGGCTCGGGGGATGGCATGGAGGTGGGCTGATCAGTCTCTGTCGCGCGTTAATGGTTGCCGGCGCACGAGGCGTACTCGCCAGTTTGTGGAAAGTGGACGACATTTCGACTGCCGAGTTGATGGCATGTTTTTACGGTCATTTGCTGGCTGGAAAGACAGCAAGTGCCTCGTTGCGTGCCGCCCAACTGGCGATCCTGAAAAAACGACAGCATCCTCTGCACTGGGCCGGTTTCGTCCTTGTTGAGCGAGCAGAATAACCGCGGATCCGGCTACTTTTTTCACATCGGCCTGTCCGCTTTTGCAAATCAGCCCCAAAATCTTCTTTTTCATCAGATCTTGTGAATCGTGTCCGAAAAACGCTTGTTGCTGCGTTGATTGATTACAAACCGACGCTCAGGCACCAAGACATACAAGAGTAGATAAAGCTCAGACGCCTGAACCCATTCAAAAAAGGAGGTCGTTATGTATTCGCCAGGAAATAACAAACGTCTTTGCCGAGTATCAAATATGCTTCTTTGTTTGTTTCTCGTGACCATCATTCCACCCGCATTGGGTCGGCCAACGATGCCACTTGTCGCCGACATGGCGGAAACGCGGGACTTGGCTGCAGAGGATATTCTCAACGCGCCGCCTGCTCCAGGTGACCCACCTATTCCACTGCCACGTTTCTGCGACGGCGTGACGCCGCCCGGAGAAACGCCGCCGGCCTGCTGCATATTCGGCTACGTCTACTATGATGATGAACCGGTAGATGGAGCGAGTATCACCATCGAAAGCCCTAGTGGCGCTCTTGAAATCAACACGGCCAACGGTGGAGCCAGCGCGCAACCCCATTATGGTGCTGACCTCATCTCTCCACCTTTGTCCGCCAACGTAGGGAGCGTGATCACGATCACCGCTTCGTACAGCGATATGATCAGCATCCGCACCTGGATTGTGCAGAGCGGTGGACAGCAAGTGGACATTGGATTGGTGGACGGTTATCAAGCGGCGAGCCCTTTATCCGTCGATGGGCTTGACCTGACCGTTGTTCGTCCCACGGATGTACGGGCGCTGAACAGTACGGGCGTCCCCTTTGGCAGTGCAACCGTCATCACCGATACCCTCTGGAACCCACGTTCGACCTATGCTTCAGATCTGGATAATGACGGTGACCTGGATGTGCTTTCTGCTTCGATCAACGACGATACGATTGCCTGGTACGAAAATGATGGCAATTCCGCTCCAATGTTTACCAGCCACATCATCACCGCCGCGGCCGACGGCGCCTTTGGGGTGTATGCAGCCGATTTGGATGGAGACAGCGATATGGACGTGCTCTCTGCTTCCTTTGACGCCGACGAGATCGCCTGGTATGAGAACGACGGTGGCTCTCCGCCGAGTTTTGTATCGCATGTCATCACTGACACGGCTGACGAAGCCGTCTTTGTCTATGCTGCCGATTTGGACAACGATGGGGACGTGGATGTTCTGTCCGCTTCGCGGGGGGATGATACCGTAGCCTGGTACGAAAACGACGGCAATTCACCACCAGCGTTCACGTCACATATCATCACCACCGGCGCCGACCTGGTCATCTCGGTATACGCAGCAGACTTGGACGGTGACAGCGACATGGATGTCCTTTCTGCTTCTCGTTACGATGACACCATCGCCTGGTACGAGAACAGTGGCGGCCCATCGCCAGTCTTTACGGCACACGCGATCACGACTGAGGCAGATGGTGCAAGGGCGGTCTATGCAGCAGATGTAGATCGTGACGGTGACATCGATGTGCTTGGCGCTTCTTGGAACGATCACACCGTCGCCTGGTATGAGAACAATGGCGATACGCCTCTCACCTTCACGCCCCACGTCATTGCCGTTCATGCCACCCTCGAAGCGGCTACCGTTTATGCGACAGACGCCGACAACGATGGAGATGTAGACGTCTTGGCAGGCTTTAGACACGACGTCAGCAATGGACAAGTCATCTGGTATGAGAACGATGGCAGTGCCTCGCTGGCCTTTACTGCGCATCTCATTGCCGACGACGTCTTTAACGCTGTTTCCGTATCGGCGGCCGATATCGACAGCGATGGTGATGCGGATATTCTGTCCGTCAAGACCATCGATGGCACGGACAATGGCCAGATTGTCTGGTATGAGAACCAGGCCATCCATCGTAGTGCTGCTTTTCCCGAACAATCTGCAATCACCAACACGGCAGACGAAGCCAAGTCTGTCTATGCAGCCGACATAGATGGTGACGGAGATGTGGACATCCTTTCAGCCTCAGGACAAGACGACACGATTGCCTGGTACGAAAATGACGGGAGTCCTTCTCCTACCTTTGCCTCTCACGTTATCACAAATACTGCAGATGGTGCTTTTGCAGTTTATGCGACAGATCTAGATCGTGATGGTGACATCGACGTTCTTTCCGCCTCAGAGAACGATGACAAGATCGTTTGGTATGAAAATGGCGGTGAGGCATCTCCGGCCTTTACCAGCCACACCATCACAACCTCAGCTGACAGCGCGCGTTCAGTTTTTGCCATAGACCTGGATAAAGATGGGGATATGGATATCCTTTCTGCCTCGGCAAATGACGACAAGATCGCCTGGTATGAGAACGATGGGGGAACACTACCGGTTTTTGACAGTCATACCATCACGACTATGGCCGACAGCGCACGTTCAGTTTTTGCCATAGACCTGGACAACGATGGGGATAAAGATGTCCTTTCTGCCTCGGCAGACGATGGCAAAGTCGCCTGGTACGAAAACGACGGTTCAAGTTCCCCTACCTTTATCAGCCACACTGTTATGACTGGTACAATTGGAGCCGATTCAGTTTATGCAGTAGACTTGGATAGTGACGGGGATGTGGATATTCTTGCTACATCCTGGCAGAGCGATACAGTTGCTTGGTACGAAAACGACGGCGCTTCTCTCCCCACTTTTACCAGCCATAGCATCGTAACCAACGCCGATGGAGCCATCTCTGTCTACGCAGCAGATCTAGATCAGGATGGAGACCTGGATGTCGTGTCCGCTTCTGCACGGGACAGCAAAATCGCATGGTATGAGAACGATGGCAGTTCACCCCCTGTTTTTGATGCTCGTATCATCACGCGCAACAGCGATTGGGTCTTTTCGATCTATCCCGCAGACATGGACAATGATGGTGATCTGGACATTTTGTCTGCGTCTTGGAATGAAGACGAGATCGCCTGGTTTGAGAATCAAGGTGGGCAATTCGCATTATCGGCAACAGATACAGCACCATTCTCCATTCTCACCGATCAACGAGACGATATACTGCAAATTGAGGCTATCCATCGCGGCCGAACGGGTGATTTGGGTGCAGAACTGGGCTCGTTCGCGCTGCAATTTGAAGACGTTCTGGGCAATCCACTCACGACCCTCGAGGCGAATAACCTGATCGAAACCCTGGCTATATACCGTGACGATGGCTCTGGCCTTTTCGAGCCATTTACAGACACGCTGGTTGCAGAGATCGATGCATTATCTCTGGTCACAGGCACGCAGGTCATCACGTTTGCCAGTGGCGATCCTAACGTGCACGTGGCTTTTGGATCGCCGGTGAACCTGTTTGCGGCAGTGGAATTGACCGATGATGCCATTACTCAGGTGCCCGATCGGTTTAGGGTAACACATCTACACACCGGGACGGGCAATTCGGCCAAGTACCGGGATTATGACTTGGCGCTTACCATCGAGGGCATGTCAGACCAAGCCTCCAGCGTCACCACAGCCCCATCTATCTATCACCACGAACACTTTGTCCCTTTTGGCACAGGAACAGATCGAACCTTTGCCCTTGCTTGGGGTGATGCTGACAATGATGGGTTCCAAGATCTGGCTGTAGGCAACCACGGCCAGAACCAAATCTGTTGGAACAATGGCGATCATTCCTTTGACTGCCAAAATGCCTTTGGAAGCGGAATGACCTTTGACGTTGAATGGGGCGACATGAATGGGGACAATTGGCTGGATCTGGTGGTTACGAGAGCAAACGGCCAAGCAAACCAGGTTTGCCTCAATAACCAGGACCGTACCTTTAGCTGCTCGTCTTTTAGTACTTGTTCTGGAGCCACAGGGGACAAAATATGCTACACTGCCCTGGGGGACATAGATCGGGATGGTAATGTGGACATCGTTCTGGGAACATTGTTCCCAGAATGGTACACAGCGCCGGATATAGTCTACTATAACCAGGGCGATGCCACTTTTCCTGTGACCACCACTACCTGCAACACCGGTTCGACGCTGACTCGAGATCTCAAAGTAGGCGATCTGAACAACGATGGATACCCGGACCTGGTTGTGGCAGATAACATCCGCGACTACCTATGCATCAACCATGACGGCGTCTTGTCCGAACGGCGTTGGCTGCCTTCCGGCGCATCATTCAGTACTGCTCTGGGCGACGCCGATGGTGACGGCGATCTGGATATCGCGATGGGTGCGAACTTTGGTGCTCAGGACAGGCTGTATCTAAATGACGGTAGTGCCCTGTTTTCCACAACAATCTCTTTCCATCGAGCGCAGCGAACATACAGCCTGGCTTTTGGGGACATAGATGGCGATGGACGGCCGGACCTCGCTTCAGGAGATTATTATCGGCAGATTGTTTACTTTAATGTGCCGATTACGACCGCTCCTGGGATGGCGCTCGTTCAGGCCGGATATCTTGATTTCACAATAACTGCCGTGAATAGTGTTGCCTTTGCCGATATAGATAACGACGGCGACCTGGACCTGGCAGAAACCAGGGATAGAGATCAGAATGTGATCTATATCAACCACTTGAATCCACCCAACGCCGTTTTCATCGCGTCACCGCTCATCGGTACAGCGCCCCTCGATGTGCAATTTATCGATCGTTCGACAGGCCATATCATCGCCTGGGCCTGGGATTTTGGCGATGGGCACACCAGTGGTGCACGTTATCCTTTACATACGTATGAGCATGCTGGAACATACACCGTTTCCCTCACTGTCACATCTCCCGATGGGATTGACATCGAGACCAAGACCAATTACATCACCATCCTTCTGGACAATTCCTATCCGCCAGTCGCCTCGATCAACTTTATCTGGTATCCTTCGGCCCCCGGTCCGGCCATTCAGGGCCAGGATACGATCTATTTCAACGGCTCGGGTTACGATACGGATGAAAACGGAGCCTACATCACGGCTTATGAATGGACATCCGGCATAGATGGCTTGTTGAACTCGCAGGAAGATTTTGTCATCCAGGCCTCTGCACTGTCAACAGGCACACACACGATTACCTTTCACGTCCGGGATGATGAAGGCGATTGGTCACCCGAGATCACGCGTACCCTGATTGTTGACTCGCCTTCGTTGATAGATGTGCGTACTCTGATTCTGGTCAACCGCCAACAGCTTGTATCACTGTATGATGATGCTACACAAATAGATCGAGTGATCGCCAAACTGAACGAGTTAGCCAGTCATAAAAACGTCGTGGGAAAAGTCGTGTACGTGGAAGATGATATTGACGTAGCTGACGCCTACTCGGCCTGGAATGCCAAGCCCACAAATACGGAAAAGACCAACGACGTGGCGACAGCGATCAAGGCGCTTGTTGACGAAAAATGGCAAGAATACGAACATCTGGAATACCTGGTGATCGTTGGCGACGACCGGGCCATCCCATTCCGTCGCGTGCCGGATCAAACGCGCTATCCAGAAAGTTACTATCAGACCAAGGTATCGTGCAGCACCGTCACCGGCGCCGCATTGTGTGCTGGCATGACATTGACCGACGATTACTATGCCGATGCCAAACCGACCGTGCCTCGTGGCCCGGGTTGGAAAGACGGTCACAAGCTGTACATTCCTGACCTGGGTGTCGGGAGATTGATCGAGACTCCTGAAGAAATCATCGGACAAATCGACGCCTTTTTAGCTACTGACAGTACGATTGTTGAAGAAGCTGTCGTAACCGGTTATGATTTTGTCCAGGACGGTGCACAGGCCATTTGCAATGAGCTGAAAAGCGATGCCTTGGCCCCGGACTGCACGCTCGTAAGCCCTGAATGGAGCAATAATAGCTTCGTCTCTCGGGTGCTGGATACCTATCACGACCTCGCATCCGTCAATGGACACGCCAATCATTACCTTTTGGGAACTCCTTCTGGGCACGTCACATCGGATGTGATATCCAGGACAACGGCTACTCACACCGGCGCGCTCTTTTACACTATGGGCTGCCACACGGGGCTCAATGTCTCACCAGATGAGCAGGAACCGCTCGATCTGGTTCAAGCCTGTGTACGGCACAAAATCAACTATATCGGCAATACCGGCTATGGATGGGGCTATAGATATTCCATTGGGCTTTCCGAGCAGCTTATGCTCAACTTGACCGAGTGGTTGGTCTATGGTCGATCAATAACGGTGGGACAAGCATTGGCCAAGGCCAAGCGCGTCTACTATCTCGATCAGGCTCGTTTTGACTACTATGACGAAAAAATCATGATCGAAAGCACGCTCTATGGGCTGCCGATGTATCGGTACAATACACCAAGTCCTGGTGCAATGCCACTGAATGCCCAAGATATCGGAGCAAATGCGGTGCTCAAGACAGAACAGGTGACAGCGCTGGGGAATGGGCTGTCCGTCAATCGCTATGGCTTCCAGTTTCCGCCATTTACGCGCACAGATACGGATGACGGTTCATACTATGCGTTCGACGGACACATCTATACCGGCGACAATGAACCGATCCAACCCAAGTACGTCGTGGATCTCTCATTCCCCCAAACGCAGGCCCATGGGGCGGTGTTTAAAAGCGGCGTTTATACCGATATCTACCCTTTTACGCCTGCCATCGATCAAGTTTTGACCGAAACAGTTGCGCTAGATGAGCCGGTATATCGTGTTCCAAACTGGGGACCATCCCTGTTTTACAGTGTCAATAACCTGGAACACGGTGACCGCCTGGTGATGCTGCTTGGGCAATTCAACTCCAACAGGCAAACCGAACGATTGTACAGCCAGCAAAACTTTGACGTTTACTATCACAATGATTCCACTGATTGGGTTGCCCCATCCATTGAAAGCGTACATCACGAATTGGCATCGGGGCAGACGCTTGTCACTGTTCAAGCCAATGACAGCTCGGGCATTGAAGCCGTTATCGTCGCCTATACAGACAGACATGGCACATGGGACAGCGTTTATTTATCAGACAATGGTCAAACATGGTCAGGTACCATTCCAATTGCTGCTGGTATCGAGTTCTTTGTGCAGGTCGTGGACCGGGCAGGGAATGTGGCTGTGGATGATAACGAAGGCGGGTACTTTTTTGTACCATATCGTGTCTTCCTCCCCGTTATTTTCAAGAACTATAGCACCACCCGGTAAGAGTCGCTGACGCGTTCCTACTCTAGCAGAATTGCGTGAGCATTCCCTCGACCAGTTCGAGACCACCTGGAATGCTCACGCTTCACACTGCTTGGCCATAGACAGCAGGCTTTTTCAGCCGAGCATCAAGACAAGTATCGGAAAAATGCCCTTGCCCGCGTTGATTAGATACAGTCATCTTGATGGCACATACGATCTCGACAGAGGCGTATGATGCCAAACCAAATGATCATACCTGGAGGATACGATGCAAAACAAATTGACTGACCATCTACCTTTGATCTGGACAGGTTTGTCTGTGTGCCTGGCTCTGATCCTGTTGATTGCTCTCTGGATCGGCCTGACATTCTTCGCCTTGTCGCCAGCCGTTCGTGCCCAGGGTACCATCATCTATGTGGACCAGGATGCACCCGGTCCACAACACGACGGTTCCTCCTGGACCACGGCCTATCTCGATTTACAGGAAGCGCTTGCCACTGCGACCAGTGGCATTGAGATCTGGGTGGCTGAGGGCGTCTACACTCCCGGACCTGCCGGGACGCTTACTGCCACCTTTCAACTCACCAATGATGTGGCTTTGTACGGCGGGTTTGGCGGCTATGGCATCAGCGAGACGCAGCGAACGCAGCGCGACTGGGAGAACTATATTACGGTATTGAGTGGTGATTTGGGGCGTGACGATGACACTGAGGCAAACGGTGTGCTTACCGACACGACCCGCCGCGCTGGCGAAAATGCCTATCACGTAGTGACGAGTCACTGGACAGATTATACAACTGTACTGGACGGCTTTACGATCACGGCTGGATATGCTGGTGTATATGACCACGATGATGGAAATGGCGGCGGGATGTCTAACATCGACGGTGGTCCTACATTGGTGAATCTCACGTTCAGTGGCAATGAAGCTACAGGAACTGGTGGGGGAATGCATAACCGGTGGTACAGCAACCCAACATTGACCAACATTATCTTTATCGGGAATCGAGCCAAACATGGTGGCGGTATGTCGGTTTCAGATAAGTGTATATCCTCGCTCACCAATGTCATTTTTAGGGATAATTACGCTCAGGAGAATGGGGGCGGAATGTTCAGCACGTGGCAGAGTACTTCTACATTGATCAGTGTCGTTTTTGATGGCAATCGGGCTGAAGCCAAAGGCGGTGGCATACATACTTGGGGAAGTGTTTTCGAGTTGACTGGTGCTGCTTTCGATAGTAACCAGGCGGCTCTTGGCGGTGGAATGTGGATAGAAGGCAGCAACTGTACGTTGACTGCCGTTACCTTAAATAGTAACCAAGCCAGTTGGAGTGGTGGTGGAATTCACAACAAAGGGGGTAACGCTACGCTCGCCAATGTCATCTTTGAAGGCAACCAATCCATTGCTGGCTCAGGCGGTGGGATGAGCAGCGACAGTAGAGCCAGTGCTTCGTTGCGCAATGTCTTGTTTAGCGGCAATCGCGCCAGCGGTGAGGGTGGCGGTATGTATAGCATAAATGATAGCAACCTTGCATTAGTCAATGTTACCGTGAGCGGGAATTGGGCTTCAATCAGAGGGGGCGGCGTATACAATGGCAGTAGCAATCCCACGTTGGTGAATTGTATCGTATGGGGAAACGGAGCGCCAACAGGTCCGGAAATCTTTAACGAAGGAACCAGCATTCCGACGGTCGCTTACAGCGATGTGCAATGGGCAAGCGGCGTCTATACCGGCACGGGCAATCTCAATGTCAACCCGTTGTTCGTTGACCCAATCGATGCCATAGCCGCGCCGACCATTGAGGGCAATTATAGGCTGCAAAGCACTTCCCCGGCAATTGACGCCGGTCACAATGACAGCGTCACAGCCGCCACTGACCTGGATGGTAACCCCCGTCGGGTGGATGTTCCTTGGATCGCCGACACGGGTAATGGCATGGTGCCTCTGGTGGATATGGGAGCGTACGAGTATAAGGGTTATCGTATCTTTCTACCCATTGTCTTCAGAAACTACCCATGAATAGAGATGACTCGCCTAGCCACCTTCTATTCTAACTAAAAGGTGGCTAGATACCCTCATCGAGCCCCATCAAACATCCATACACCTTTTTGTCGCATAAATCCACTTCAAGCCGTCGTGCTCGCCGGGATAGGGCGCATGTCCCGCGCCTGCATACGTCCTGTAACACACATGCACCTTGCCGGATGCACTCTGCTCGATGCGATCCAACAGCCTCAGCCCATTCTGCGTCCTGGCCCCGCCGGGATCGTATGGGTCTGGGTCGGCGTTGGTGATAAATGCATATCTATCTCGCGCCACATCGAGCCTTGAGCGGTCCAAAAATTGCTCCGTGTAGAGCTGTAATCCCTTGTCGGAAAACCCAAAACTGTTCAGGATGTACCCATCGAAAAGGTCCGGCCGGACCAGCAGCGCATAACAGACAAACAGCGAACTCGCTGACTGGCCGCACAAAAGTCGAAAGCCCTCCGCACCATAGGTCGCCTCGACAAAAGGGACCAGCTCGTCACCGATGAAACGCAGAAACCGGTCGGCCTCTCTTTCTGCCGACATGTCCCGGGAGCGATCCGTATTGACAAGCCCAACGACAATATGATCGGGTATGCTGGCGTCCATATGGGCCAGCCGCCAGACGGCCGCACAGGTGTGCAAAAAAGGCCCTTGTTCTCCATCCAATTGGATCAAAAGGGGATGACGTTTGCCAGGATCGTTATCGTTTTCGGGAAGGTGTACAAGCAGCGTTCGCTCTTCGCCCAGGATCTTGGAATACAGGCTCACAGTGTGCCCGCAAACGATAGGGCCTGTGTCTCTTGGTTGTGTCAATAAACACACCTCCTACTTTTTATTCCCTCGTCTCGCCCGCAGCAGCGCAAACAGCCCCTTGAAAAACCGGCCGTTGATCATCAACAGCAGCGCTTCAAGCATCTCGCGGCTAACGGCCCCGCCTGATGCCATAAGCATCAATCGCAGAGGTCCTTCGCAGGCCGTGGCTTCCATCACCAGCGCGGTTGGACCTTCTGCGCCCTGGGCCATCGCCATAACCTGGCGCTGCATAAACGAGTACAACAGCCGTCCGACGAGAGACCGCTGCATGTCGCAGACCGGGGTATTGATCGTAAACAGCTCGTCCCTGGCGATCGCATTGTCGGGCACGGGCCGCCCGAGCAAGGCTTCAAAATGCGCTTTGCTGATCGGCCACGCTGTTTTCAGGTCGTAATAGGCGGCGATCCCGGTGCGATCCACGGCCGGAGCGGGTGCCTGGGTGGATGCCACGTTTACCGTTGCCGACAGGCGGATGTCGCGCGACGAGGCCCCGACCCGGATCTCGAAATCGCCCGATTCGACGTGCCAGTCGTCGAGGTCGGTATTAAAATAGGCAAAGGCGCGCCTGTTTAACTCAAAACGCACGAGTGTCTCTGCGCCCGGTTCGAGCGCGACCTTGGCGAACCCCTTTAGCTCTTGCGCCGGACGGAAAGCGGTTGATTCGACGTCACGCACGTAAAGCTGGACGATCTCTTGCCCCGCCACCGTCCCGCTGTTTTTGACGGTGACGGTGACGGTCAGCGCATCGTGATCCGAGATCCTGTTCCGATCCAGCGTCAAATCGCGGTAGGCAAAGGTGGTGTAACTCAGGCCGTGGCCAAAGGGAAACAACACATCCTGCTCGGCCGTGTCGTAATAACGATAGCCGACGTAAAGGCTTTCCCGGTATTCGACCGTCTTGGGGCCGCCGGGAAAATAGTGGTACGAGGGTGTATCCTCCAGGCGGATTGGAAAGGTCTCGGCCAGCTTGCCGCTGGGGTTGGCCTTGCCATACAGGATGTCGGCAAGGCCGCCAGCGCCGGCCTGCCCGCCCAGGTAGCCCTCCAGGATCGCCTTGACCCGCTCCACCCAGGGCATCGCGACCGGGGAGCCGTTGCTCAGCACCACGACCACGTTGGGATTGGCCACGGCGACGGCCTCGATCAGGGCGTCGTGGCTGGCGGGCAGGTTCATGTGTGTGCGATCCAGCCCTTCGACCTCGTACAGTTCGGTCAGGCCGGCACAGACCACGACGACCTCGGCGTCTCGTGCGACCGCGACCGCTTCGGCGATCAAGGCGTCATCCACCCGGCCTGCTTCTGTGATCGAGTAGCCGGGGGCATAGGCCAGTCTCTCCTCCCCGACCAGTTTGACGATCTCGTCGTAAAGATTATCCAACCGGGTCGGGTTCATGAGCGAGCTGCCCGCGCCCTGGTAGCGGGGCGTTTTGGCAAACTGGCCGATCAGGGCCACGTGTGCTGACTCGGGCAATGGCAAAATGGCGTCGTCGTTTTTGAGCAGCACCGCGCCCTCGCCAGCCACGCGCCGGGCCAGGGCGTGATGGACCTGGCGGTCATAGTGGCGCTCCTCTACCAGGGCCTCGTTCGATTTCGAGATCAGGATCAGCAGGCGCTCGACCGCCCGGTCCAGCACCGCTTCGTCCAGTTCGCCGTTTTTGACCGCAGCGACGATCCGCTCGTCGTTGCCCCGGTTGCCGCCCGGCATTTCGAGTTCGGTCCCGGCGTCCAGCCCTTCCACCCGCCGGTCCATCGCCCCCCAGTCGGTAACGACCAGCCCCTCGTGCCCCCATTCTTCCTTGAGGATCTTGGCCAAAAGCGTGCCGTTCTCGGCGCAGTAGGTGCCGTTGAGCTT
>JAFGJF010000427.1 GCA_016929205.1 Anaerolineae bacterium | reverse complement strand
TTGATGTTTGCCGAAAGAAATGGGAACGTCGCTTGTGCCGACCGCGCGCGCAGACCATCGAGGCCGAAATCGAACTCGTGGTTGCCGACTGCTGCTGCGCCATAACCCATCACGTTCATCGCCTCGGCCATCGGCTCGCCGGCAAACCAGGTCGAAATGGCCGGTCCGGTCCACATATCGCCGCCGCTCAGGATCAGATATGGTCCATCTCGCGTGTAGCCTTCTTTATCCCGCCAGAGCCCAAGCAGCTCGGCCGCGCCGCCCGTTTCGTGGCCCATTTCGCCGGCCGCCTCCATCCAACCATGCTCGTCGTTGGTGTACAATATTACCAAACGGCGGACATCTTGTCCACCTTGAACCGTTTCCGTCGAAACCGGCTCTGAGCCGTCAGGTGTTGTGGTACATGCAAGCACCAACAGCACCAACAGCCAACCACATAAAATCTGTTTTGCTCTCATTTCACCATCTTTTCGGCCAGCAACCCGATCCGCAGTCCAACCACCAGCACCACCAACCCGATCATCTGCACGACGTGAAAGAGTCCGTTAAAGTCGAACTCCCAGATCAATGTGACAAAGACCGCTTCGCTGGCCTGTATCCCGGCAGCCACGATCGTAACCAGCACCCCGGCAGCCATCACCCACGCGCCATCCAGTTGCCCATGTGCCGCCAGCCAGATATAAGCACCCAAGGCGAAAAGCATGGCCACGGCTTCGTAAAGAATGAACACCAGGAAACTGCCCGGGATCAGCCGTGTCACCACGTAAAAGACGACGCCAACGCCGACAAAGATGGGCAATATCTTTCGTGCGGCTGGGCCACCCCATATATCATAGACGACGCCGACCGCAAACAATGCGACCGCCAGCCCCAGTGCCAGGTTGAGCGGCTGCCAGAACAGGCTGTTGACCTGTTTCGACATTTTGAAACCGTGCGCCACTGCCCCCAATACGGCAGCAAAGGCCAGCAAACCAAAAGCCCACATCCAGATCCTGGTTTTGACCGGGTCGTACTGCTTGCCCGTTTGCCACAAATAGACAACGCTGCCCAATGCCAGCAGGGCCAGAATCGCATCAGTGATCGCTGTCGTCTGCTCGGTGGGAATGTCAATGAACACCATTGTCCTTGCCTCCTGTTTTCGTGACGCGATCATTTTTTCCCTTGCTGCTTGAGCTGATCTTCGATCTTGGCCCAGGAATCTCGTAACGGCACCGTGCGGTTAAACACCAGTTTATCCGGGGCTGAAAGGATATCGACACAAAAATAGCCCTGGCGCTCAAACTGGTACCGCGTTCCCGGCGCCGCACTTGCCACGCCTGGCTCGATCTTGCACATCTCTACGGACAACGAGTCGGGATTCAAGGCAGATACAAAGTCCTGCTCGTCCGGGACATCCTCGGGATCGGGCTGAGCAAAGAGCCGATCGTACAGCCGCACCTCGGCATCGAGCGCGTGGGCAGCCGACACCCAGTGCAGCGTGCCGCGCACCTTGCGACCATCTGGCGCATCGCCACCGCGCGTTGCCGGATCGTAGGTGCAGTGCAGTTCGGCAATGTCGCCGTTCTCATCCTGAACAACACCGGTGCACGTCACAAAGTAAGCGTAACGCAGTCGCACTTCACGTCCCGGAGCCAGGCGATAGAATTTTTTCGGCGGATCCTGCATAAAATCGTCGCGCTCGATATACAACTCTTTTGAGAACGGCACCTTGCGCGTGCCCGCGCTCTCATCTTCAGGATTGTTGATCGCGTCCAGCTCTTCGACCAGGCCGTCGGGGTAATTGTCGATCACCACCTTGAGTGGATTCAACACCGCCATCACTCGTGGAGAAGTCTTGTTCAACTCTTGTCGCACAAAGTATTCGAGCATACCGACGTCGACGATGCTGTTTGCCTTGGCGATGCCAATCCGATCGCAAAACTCGCGGATTGCCTCCGCTGGATAACCGCGCCGCCGCAAGCCAGCCAACGTCGGCATGCGCGGATCATCCCAGCCGTCGACGTACCTCTCTTGCACCAGCCGCAGCAGCTTGCGCTTGCTCATCACCGTATAGGTCAGGTTCAGGCGCGCAAACTCGATCTGTCGTGGATGATAGATCCCCAATTGCTCGATGTACCAGTCATACAGCGGGCGATGCTCCTGGTAATTCACGTCGCATAACGAGTGAGTGATCCCCTCCATCGAGTCGTTCTGCCCGTGTGTCCAGTCGTACATCGGATAAATACACCACTTGTCGCCCGTGCGGTGATGCGTCGCGTGTTTGATCCGGTACATCACCGGGTCACGCAAGTTGATATTTCCCGAAGACATATCGATCTTGGCGCGGAGCGTGCGCGCGCCATCTGGAAACTCGCCGGCGCGCATCCGCTCAAACAAATCCAGGTTTTCTTTTACCGACCGCTCCCGATACGGGCTGTTTGTACCAGGCTCGGTCAACGTCCCCCGGTACTCGCGCATCTCGTCACCGCTCAAGTCGCATACGTACGCCTTGCCTTTTTTGATCAGTTCGACCGCATACTCGTACAACTTTTCAAAATAATCAGAGGCGAAAAAGAGCCGGTCTTCCCAGTTGAACCCCAGCCAACGAATATCCTCCTCCTGCGACTCGACGTATTCGACATCCTCTTTGACCGGGTTGGTATCGTCATAACGCAAATTGTACAAACCACCAAAATCTTCGGCAATGCCATAGTTGATGCAAATCGCCTTGGCGTGACCGATGTGCAGGTAGCCGTTTGGTTCCGGCGGAAACCGGGTGTGCACGCGGTCAAACCGTCCCGTGCGCAAATCCTCGACGATGGCAGCGCGAATAAAATCCTTTTCCGCAAGCGCGTCCAGCTCTGCATCGGTCAAATCTACGGGCTTGGACATTCTGTCTTCTCCTTTGCAAATATGATCTTACAGCTTGAGAAAAAGTTGCCTGAATACCTATGTCCGGCAGACTTTTCCTCGATACAAACGTATTCTAGCACATTATGGTCATCTTGAAAAGGCCCTCACGTCAAACGCTCAACCGTATCCAACCCATCGCACACATCGGTCACGCGCAGTCCCTCATACAACGGCAGTAATCTACATACATCCGTCATGGGTTCCCTTCCTCAATCAAGCTCTCCAGCCGTTCGATCATCTCGATGCAAGCCCGGCTGTTATGATACGGACACCTCCAAAAACTGACCTTGAGTTCACAGTCCCGCACGACACCGTCCCTGGTCACGGCTCTGAACCACTCACCATGCTCGCGATCGACCATATGGCGTTCGATAAACTCCCAACTTTGCAAAGCAGCGCTCAAAAAATGCGATTCACCCGACAGTTGATACGCATTGACAAAGCCCACCGCCGCCTCGGCTTGAGGCCACCACTCCTTGTTCGCGTCGACGATGCCGTGCGGATCGGCCTCGTATAACAGCCCGCCGTCGGCGTCCAGTCCTTCATCGTAGACGGCTTGGGCCATCTTGACCGCCAGCGCTTTTGCCTGTTCCAGCACAGCCGCGTCGCCGGCAACCTCGGCGGCCTCGACCAGCAGCCAACTGGCCTCGATATCGTGCCCAAATGAGACGCGATCCGATCGCGGATGCCAGGTCTCATCAAAAAAGAGCACGGTGTGGTACGTTTCGGGATGAATGATACGCTGTATCATGACCTCGAGTAGCTCTCGGTGCCTGGCCTTGAGCCTGGCATCCGGCCAAACCCGGGCTAGGTTAGTATACGCCTCCATCACATGCAGGTGCGTGTTCATTGACTTTTTCTCATTCAAGTCGACATCGCTCAAACGCAAATCGTCTTCGGGTCGCCACTTGCGGGTATAGGCCTCCAGGTATCCCTGGTTTTCAGGATCGTAACTGTGCGTCTCGATTAGATCAAACAGGACAATGGCCTTGTCCAGGATCGCTGGCTCCCGGACGGCGCTGAAATACTCGGCCAGAGCATATACGCCAAATGCCTGACCATAGATCTGCTTGCGCGTGTTGGTCGGCCTGCCCTCGGCGTCGGCAGCCCAATACAATCCCCCAAATTCATCATCCCAAAAGTGGGCCAACAGATCCACATAGGCCCAGCGCACCATATCCAGGTATTTGGGATTGGGATAACGCTTGTAGGCTGCGGAATAGGTCCACAAGATGCGCGAACAGAGCAGTGCCCCCCGTTCTGCAGCGAGGTCAACGACGAGATCGTTGCTTATGCTGCCATAAAAGCCGCCGCGCTCGCGATCGACGGTGTGTTCGAGCCAAAAGGGCAAAATGTTCTCTGTCAACTCGGCCTTGGCCCGGTCGATATAGGAAACGATCCGTTTTTTATCCATTCTCTCCCTGTCTACGGCGATGCCGGTCGTGCCAGGTCGGTGATGAAATAATAGGTTCCATTGCCCAGCGGGATCACCGCGACGCCGATTTCCGTCAGCCAGGAGCCCAACAACGTGCGGCGATGTGCGTCGTTGGGCGGCACCTCGTCTATCCACCAGGTCACGGCCTCTTGGGGTGAAGCACTGTACGTGATGACCTCGGCCCATCCGATAGCATCATATCCCGATCGCAGAATGCGCGCCTTGACGTCAGACCCATCCGAACCGGTATGCGTAAGCGATCCACGTTCCAGGCAATCCTGGCCGTGCAGTTGAGCCACGTGTGCCAGCCGGTCATTGTAGATAAAAGACGGCAAGTCGTGCTCTGCACGCACGGCATTGATCAACCTGAACACCTCTTGCGGCCAAGCCTCAACACCACCTTCTGGCAGCGTTGCAGTCAACTGCAACGCCGTTGCTGTCAACTGCGGCAAACCCGTCTTTTCCACAATTGGAGACGGCACCACCGTCGGAGTCACCGTCGGCATCATCGTCCACGTAGCCAGCGGTGCCATCGTCGGCATCAGTAACGGCGGAGCAGTAGATGTAGCCCAAACCACCACCGTTAGTGTTACCAAACGTGTCTGCGTAGACGTTGGCACAAGACGTGTCGGGGATACCGTCCGTGTGATTGCGTCGATTGAGGCGGTCGGACGATCAACGGTTGGCAGAGCAGCGATATAACATCCCAACACAGAGAAAACCGCGCCCAGCATAGACACGACAGCCATCAGCCACCGCTTGCCGTCCTTTTTCACACACCAGATCATTGTTTATCTTGAACGTTCAGCGCCTTTTTTAGTTCTTCAAACGCGTCGTCCTTGATTGTAAACCAGTTTTCTCGCTGCGGAAAATCTCTGGTGATCACATCCTCGACGTATTGTTTGATCCCGTCGCCAATGATCTCGCCGGCATTGCCGTACACCCGTGCCATCTTGGGCGTGAACTTGGGGTACAGGCCAAACATGTCGTGAAAGATGAGCAACTGGCCATCTGCGTCTGGCCCCGAGCCCAGGCTGATAATCGGCACGCCGCTCTGTTCGCTGATCAACTGGCAGACACGATCCGGCACCATCTCGAGCAGGATCGAGAATACCCCTGCATCCTCGAGCGCCCTGGCGTCGTCGACAATCTTTTTGGCCTGCGCCGCGCTGCGCCCCTGCACCCGGAACCCACCCAATGCCGAAACGCTCTGCGGCGTCAGGCCCAGGTGCCCCATCACCGGAATGCCGACCTTGACCAACGCTTCCACCCGGTCGGCCACCTCGGCGCCCCCTTCCAGCTTGATCGCGTCACAAGCGGCCTCGGCCATAAACCGTCCCGCATTGCGGATCGCCGTCTCGATCGACGGCTGGTAGGTCATATAGGGCATGTCGCCAATCAACCAGGCACTCGGCGACCCTCGTCTTACAGCCTGTGCATGGGCGATCATAATATCCATCGTCACCGGCAATGTGCTGTCATAGCCCAGCACGGTCATACCCAGGCTGTCGCCGACCAGCAGAATATCCACCCCGGCCTGTTCCATAAAATACGCCGTAGGATAGTCGTAACACGTCAGCATTGAGATCGGCTCTTTTTTGCTCATCTTGGAAAACAACGTACCCAACGTGACCTTTTTTCGTTCTTCAGACATGTTTTCTCCTTGACAATGTGAGAACTATTTCGTGAACAAACCCAACACATCAACGCCTGGCAATCAAACCTGTGGAATACCCAGGTCGCGCTCCCCCACTGTTGACGTCACAGCCTCGGGATAATATCGCTCCAGGTGTGACAGACCGATCTCGGCACGACGCACGCGCTCGCGGCTCAAAGCAATAACCGTGTTCTCGAGATGAGTGCCGCTTGGGTAAACGTCAGGCGCATTGCGCAAACCGAACTTGATATAGACCGGTGCAGCAATGCGGACGATCTCGGCGATCTCGTAATGGCGGATAAAACCGCCAAAGTTATCGGGCACCTCGACGTACAAATCCAGAGGAATATCGACCGCCGCACGGATTGCCGCCAGCTTGGGCAGATCGAGATCGGTGGGGACGTTGTAGGTACCGGCCCCCAACGTCTGCTGCAGGCGAATGCTTGCCGGATTGGCCGCGCCCATCTGCACCGAGATTTTGAATACCAGGCCGGCCGGCAGTTCGCCCTTTTTCTTCATCTCGTTCGCTACCCACAACAACCCCTCGTCGGCCACAAGCACACTGCGAATCCCCAGACTGCACGCACGCTTGATGTCTTCGATGGCATAAACAAGCTGCTCCATACCCCGATGCCGCGCAGCCAGGTTTTTACCGGCCTTTGAGAGGATTTGGGCACCCGGCTCCCACGCTGCTCTTGGCCCCACAAACAAACTCACTTCGATCTGCGCCTCGGCGCCGAGCTTGGCCATCTCTCGGATCTCGCTATCTGTAAGCAGCATCACACCGCTGCCCTGGCTGACGCGATGGACGAGAACCTGGCGCAATATTGCCTCTTCCAATACCGCAGCCAGCGCGCGCGGCCCCTCGACACTTGGAATCTCGACACGATATTGTGCGCCGTCGGGAAAGCGTTTCTCGGATGTGGGTAGATCGAACAGATCGCCAGGAGGGAGGTCCAGAGTTTGTAAAAAATCGCGCGTCGCTTTCATACGTACTCCTTGTTGGTATACAAGCTACATCTGTTTGACTGTGTTGCTCAAAACACCAATCCCCGCAATGGAGATCGAAACCTCATCGCCATCCTGGAGGGTGAATTCGTCGCCGGGCACAATGCCCGTACCGGTGAGCAAGACGGCACCATAGGGAAAATCGGCATTTCGCCCCAGCCACCCGGCCAACTCGCTCAAATCACGATGAATCTTGGCCGTATTGGTATCGCCGGCAAAAACAACCTCGCCGCCGCGCACGACGTCGAGATGAATGGCCAGGTCTTGCGCCTTCACATCATCTGCCAGCACGATCGCCGGTCCCAGCGCGCAGGAGTGGCGATAAACTTTGGCTTGCGGCAGATAGAGTGGGTTCTCCCCCTCGATGTCGCGGCTGCTCATATCGTTGCCCACCGTATACCCGACGATCTCCATCTTGGGGTTAAGCACCAATGCCAACTCGGGCTCGGGTACATTCCAACGGCTGTCGCCACGGATACCGACCCAGTCATTTGGTCCAACCACCTTTTCTGGCAGCGATTTGAAAAATAGTTCCGGGCGCTCGGCCTCGTACACCTTGACATAGATCTCTTTGCTGACAGCCTCGCGCACGCGCGCTTCACGGCTCCAGGCATAGGTCACTCCCGCGGCCCACACCTCTTGACGGTCCACAGGCGGCAGTAAATAGGACGACTGCGTCGACGGCACACGATCCATCGCTTCCAGGCCGTACCCGGTCAATTCGGATACCTCGACTTCTCGAAGCCATTCAAGCACAGACCTCTCGACCGACGCCCGAAGCAAATGAGCCACACTTTGTAAAGCCGGTTTGCCGGTCGCAACCAGATCATACACAGTTTGCCCTTTTACGAGACCCAAACGCGCGCCAAGGTCGGGGTGATAAAATCGAACCAGTTCCATCTTGCCTCCTCTAGAAAAGCGGGTTTCCACTCGCAGCCAGTTCCCAGTCCAACGTCTCGACAGCACGATCCCAAATCTCATCCGGCACAACTGCACAGTCTCCCAGGCCAGCCTGAACGGCCAGACGGCGAGCGTGAACGACGAGATAATAGATTACATTTTGGCCTGTTTTGACACTGAGCCAGATCGCACGCCCCAACGCGCCGGTTGCCTCCATAAACCCATTCGCCTCAAACGAGTCACGCACGCGTTCCAGATCGTATGGCACAGCCTTTAGCTCGACCTGCCACTGCTGATCGTCCCAGGTAAGCAATGCGTATTGCGCCCGAGTATCGCCATCGATCGGCGAGCCAACCGAGCCGGCGCTGAATGCCAGGTAACCGTCCTGTTGCTGCACCCAGGGAATGTGGGTGTGACCACACGCCAACACTGTTTCGTCAATGCCGGCCAACACATCCTCCAACACAACTGGCTGGCGGCCATCGATCAGAAAACCACCTTCCTTGAAGCGCTGCATGCGCTCCAGATTGTGGTTGGGAAACAATGGCTCTCTGATATGCCGGGGTGATCCGTGAACCAGGCGAACGGGGTCCGCACCATCAGGAGCAACCACACGCTGCTCGGGCAAGGTAGCAATAAAAGCAAACAAGTCGGGATCGAGGTTGTGATAGGCCCACGACACAGGCGACCACTGCTTGCGTTGACACCGGCCATCCTCGCACCCGATATCGTAATCGAGCAAATAATCTTCGCTATTGCCGCGAATGATGCAGCCAGGCAAAGCGCGCAACAGGTGCAAAACTGCGTTTTGCGCCGGGCCAACGACTGAATCGCCCAAGATCCAAAACCCATCTACGCCATATTGTCGCGCATCTTGCACCACCGCTTCCAGCGCCACGAGATTGCCGTGAATATCCGCCAAAACAGCAAAATGCATCGCCATCACCTTTATCGAGAGGGGTCGAACTCGCTCAATGTCCGGTTTAGAATGGCCACATTATAGCACAAAGCACTGCGATTGAGAATTATCGAGTAGGAAAAGAGGAATAAGGTCGACCGACCGGCACACCCAAAAAATCACCGGCCTCCGTCTCGGAATGACAGATAACCACATTTGCGACGCTGGATCCGATCAGATTGAGCAAAGAGAGTGCCCAATCCATGCTTGTCTTTTCGTCGACGAGAATGGCGATGCGCTCGGTTCCCAAATCCTTGACCTGCCAGATGAACAGATCCACCAGTGCCCTGAACGCACTGATCGCGCCGCTGACTCTGGCACTCCTAGCATCAACCAGCCTTTTGGCAACGCCCTTGCAAGCTGGATCGCTGTGAATATGGAGGATCTGGCTCGCAATGTCGCATACGTCTACATTATCACGGAACTCGATCGTGATCAGGTCATTCCCGTTGTCTACCCAATATCTGATTGACACTGTGCACTCCTGGCATTGAATGAAAGCAAACAAAAAAGAGGCACCCATCTGTACCACATACAACTAACGATGGAATGCCTCTATTATAGCACAAAACCAAAAAATGGATTGTAAAGATTATGTAAGAAATTTCTAGAGCTCTTGGATATTCAAGAACGCGCGGACGTCCGTCCTGGTGCGGCACACAGCCACATTTGTCAACCGCGGCTCAACCAACTCAAGCAACGAGTGAGCCCAATCGATACCTGCTCTTCTATTGACAAAAATGGCAATCCGCCCGGATTCCAGGTCTTGAGCCTGCCAGACAAAGAGATCAACCAGCGCGCTAAACGCACCAACGGGGCCATCAACCCGGGCATCCCTGGCATCAACCAGCCTTTTGCCCACGCCAGCACAAGCAGGATCGCCATAGATATGGAGGATTTGGCTCGCAATGTCGCATATATCTACGCTATCGCGGCACTCGATCGTGATCAAGTCACGTGCTTTGTCCACCCAATATTTGGTCGACATCCTTCACTCCTGCATTGGCCCCGGAATGATCTTGATGTGTCAAAAAAGTTCGCCGGCGAGTTTTTGCCCACCGGCGAATCCCGAGCCAAGCCATTGTTATAGCATCGGGGGGAATGCATCTTGGTGGCGCGAGATGCCTTTATTATACACAAAATTGGGATGAAAACGGTTAGAAGCAAGTAAGAAAATGGTTAGATCTCACACACAACACACTCTGAGAGGAGGAAAAAAAAAGAGCCACCCTATGGTGGCTTGGAAAAGGCAGGCGCTCGCAACAAACGACGAGTCAGCCCCTGGTTTCAGGCGCTCCCGTTTTGGAACAACGATCTCGTCGAGCAATGTTAAACTATACTGGAAGCTACTGTGTCACTAGTCAAAAAGGTGAGCGACGTTTTTCAGAGACGCTTCCTCAAACCATTGATCAATGACCGGACGCAGCGTACGCCACTGGCGCCCTACTTTGACAATCGGCAGCCGATTTTCTCGCGCCAAACGGCGCACAATGAGCGGGTGAATCTGCAAATAGTCAGCCACGTCCTGAATCGTCATAATATGTTTTGTTTCACTCATTTTCTTTATCCTCCCCCCTGACATATGTCTTGACCCGGCTTTTAGATGTATGCCCTCATGCTTAATATTGTATCAAAGAATGATGCAAAAAGCAAGTGGCAGAAAACCAAAGGGACACCCAGCCTGACGAACTGTGGTGTCCCTTTTATAGCGGGGAGAAGATTCGAACTTCTGACCTCCGGGTTATGAGCCCGACGAGCTGCCACTGCTCTACCCCGCATCGTGACTGATATTATACACGTTTTTAGAAAACTGTCAAATGCCAAACGCGTAGATAATAAATATGCAAATATTTGACTTTTTCCCCTCAAAGTGATAATATGCTTTGTCAAGTATGATTGCCAAGCCTACATTTATCCAAAAGGAGCCACCATGCCAGATATACAAACCTTTGCAAAAACCATCGTCGAAAACGTGGAGCGCGTCATCATTGGCAAAACAGACGCCATCGAACTGACGTTGATCGGGCTGCTTGCCCAGGGACACTTGCTGATCGAGGACGTACCAGGCGTCGGAAAAACGATGCTCGCTCGCGCCATCGCAAAATCAATTGGCTGCTCATTCCGGCGCATCCAGTTCACACCGGATATGCTGCCCAGCGATGTGACCGGCGTGTCGGTTTTCAACCAGAAAACACTGGAATTTGAGTTCCGGCCCGGACCAATTATGGCACAGATCGTCCTCACTGACGAGATCAACCGTGCTACGCCAAAAACGCAAAGCGCCCTGTTGGAAGCTATGGAAGAACACCAGATCACCGTAGATGGTGTGACGTATCCTCTACAGGCACCCTTTTTGGTAATGGCAACACAGAACCCGATTGAATACGAAGGGACATTCCCACTTCCCGAAGCACAGCTAGACCGCTTTATGCTTCGTATCAGTTTGGGGTATCCCAGCAAAAGCGATGAGAAAAAGATCCTCGATGCCCAACAATTCAAGCATCCGATCAACGAAATCGAACAGGTTGTAACCGTCCAGGAACTTTTGGAGGCGCAAGAACAAGTCAAACAAGTATACGTCGATGACTTGATCAAAGAGTATATCATAAACCTGGTCAACCTGACACGCGATCACCCGGACGCTTACCTGGGCGCCAGCCCGCGTGGCAGCTTGACGCTCTTCAAGACGGCCCAGGTTCGGGCAGCCATTCACGGGCGAGACTATGTCATCCCCGATGATATCAAGATACTGGCATCTGCGGGACTGGCACACCGTTTGATCGTTAGCCCTTCGGCCAGGATCAAGGATGTCGATCCGCGTTCAATCGTTCAAGACGTGCTGCAATCGACGCCTGTGCCTGGAGCCCGTGCCTGGAGCAAAGAAAAATAGGGTTCGAGTCATTGCGTCTTGTGCAAATCATGATCGCCCCCGATGGGGGCTGTGCACGTTTCCCTATGCTTGTAGCATTTGTATATTGGTAGAAATGGAACGATCGTGAAAAGAGCTTGGTTCTTTATCCTATTGGGTGTCATTTGTGTGGTGTTAGCCCTGACCACAGGACGAGACCTGTTTTACAACCTCTCTTACCTGATTGGGGTAACGCTTGTGCTCTCTTTGTTCTGGGCCTGGCGCAGCGTCACAACCGTACAGATCTCGCGTCGCACGCGCTCCAGGCGTTCAGCGGTGGGCAAAACGGCAGAAGAAAGTATGGTGATACGCAACACCGGATTTCTACCACAAGCCTGGATTGAAGTCCATGATCATTCAACGTTGCCTTGGCACCGCATCAGCCGGGTTATTAACGCACTGCCCCCCAAACGATATCGCAATTGGGCAGTACGCACAGTTTGTCGTCGCCGTGGTCAGTTCACACTGGGTCCAGTCACTCTGTCCAGCGGCGATCCCTTTGGCCTATTCCAGTTCAAGCGCGAACTGCGCCCTACATCTGACATCGTCATCTATCCGGCCGTGATTCCTATTCCATCCTTTGCCCCTCCCCTCGGACAACTTCCTGGTGGTGATGCCGTACGCGGACGGACACACTATATCACCACCAACGTCTCTGGCGTGCGCGATTATGCGCCCGGCGACAGCTTTAGCCGTATTCACTGGCGTTCCACAGCACGCACGGGACGTTTGATCGTCAAGGAATTTGAGCTCGACCCAACATCTGATATCTGGATCTTTCCCGACATGTACCGGCGCGTCCAACACAGCCTGCCTTTGCAAGAAGAAGAACCAGAAGATCCGGTGATCGCCATCCTTCGGGGGCGAAAACGCCCGGACATCCAGATCGATCCGACCACCGAAGAATACATTGTCACCATTGCAGCTTCGTTGACCCAGCACTTTATCCACAAGGACCGGGCCGTGGGTATGGTCTCCTATGGAACAAGTCGCGAGGTGCTACAACCAGACCGAGGGCACCGGCAGTTGACCAAAATCCTAGAAACATTGGCTATGACTGAAGCGATCGGTACAATCCCGATGACCCAGGTCTTGCTGACAGAAGGCGATCGGCTGGGACGTGGCATCACCCTCATCGTCATCACCCCCGCGATGGACCAGACCTGGGTCGCCGCTTCTCGCGAATTAATGCGCCGTGGGGCGCGTGTCATTGCTGTAGTCGTCGATCCGACCAAGTTTGGCGGCACAGGAGACCCCCTAGCCATTATGGCAGAACTTCGAGCCAGCAAGATCCCTGCTTACCTGGTGCGCGAAGGGGACGATCTGGCGGCCGCATTATCACAGCAGCTCTCTTATTCGCCGAGACGCCCCAAATGACCCTCCAAGCGATCACAGTTTTTGGCAGTGCACAACCTGCGCCGGGCAGCAGCGCTTACGAGCAGGCACGAACCCTGGGGCAGCTCCTCGCTCGGGCCGGGTTTACTGTCGTCAACGGTGGATACGCGGGTACAATGCAGGCCGTCAGCCGGGGTGCAAGCGAAGGTGGAGGCCAGGCCATCGGCATCACATGTGCCGTATTCGACAGCGAGAGGCCGGGAGGCAACAGGTATCTCACCTCAACAATCCACACCCCCGATCTGTTAGCCCGGCTGAAACAACTGACCGAACTGGGTGACGGCTTTATCGTTCTCGGCGGCGGTGTAGGCACACTGTTGGAACTGCTCTTGGTATGGAATCTGTTGGCCATCGACGTATTCCAAAAGCCGTGCGTGCTCGTTGGTCAACACTGGCGATCGGTATTGGACGCATTGGAACGCGAGACAAACATCGAATCCAAGCACATTGCCATGCTCACTGTCGTTGATACACCACAGCAGGCCGTTAGAACACTGGAGTCGATGCGAACCTGACCACCCTTGTCAATGTGACCTTGTTTGAGTATAATATAGTTAGGCATATCTGCATCCAAGATGTTCATATCATTTGAACAGAGGGGGTCATCATGGCACAAAAACCGGTTTTTCCCAAGTATATCTTTGGCCTTCACGAGCCGGGCGGCGAGCAGCTTATGGAGGAAAAGGGGAAAAAGGGATGGATTCTGTTTACAGAGCGCGTGTTTCATGATCCCAACGATCAACACGGTGCCGATTACACCAAGTGGTCAGACAGGGGATTCGGGATCATCGTTCGCGTCAATCACGACTATTTCCCCGGCGGAACCATTCCAGAACCACAGCACTATGATGCCTTTGCCCAACGCGTGCGCAATTTCGTCAAAAACAGCCGAGGCGCTTACATTTGGATCATCGGTAACGAAATGAATCACGTCCAGGAGCGCCCGAGAGAGCAAAAAATCACCCCCCAGTTATACGCCCAATGTTACAAAAAATGTTGGGACCAGATCCACAGCATTCCCGGGCATGAGCACGACCAGGTTGCTGTCGGATCGGTCGCACCCTGGAACCCCACCACGACTTACCCCGGCAATGAAGGCGGCGACTGGGTGCGATACTTTGTCGATATCCTCCGAGAGATCAAGGCGCTGGGCTGCCCAATCGACGCGATCACACACCATACCTATACCCATGGGAGCGACCCAAACCTGATCTTTAGCGAGGGGAAAATGAACCCGCCGTTCCAAAACTATCACTACCATTTTCGCTCTTATCGCGATTTCATGGAGGCAACCCCTCCGGACTTTCGCAACGTACCCGTGTACATTACCGAAACAGACGAGGATGAAGAGTGGGAAAACGCCAATCGCGGCTGGGTACAAAACGCCTACAAGGAAATCAACGACTGGAATACCACCCCGGGCAACCAGCAGATTCGCGCGCTGATCCTGTATCGCTGGCCCCACTTCGATAAATGGTATATCGACGGCAAAAATGGTGTACAGGACGATTTTCGGGCGGCGATGAATCACGAATATGTCTGGAGAGAGATCCAACTGCCAACCAAGATCGACGGACACGAACTCAAGGGAGCGTTCTTGGACTTTTATACCCAGGTTGGACGCGATTTCTGTGGTGCACCGATCAGCGATCAGGTTCAAGAAGATGGTCTGCCAACGCAGTACTTTGAACGTCTGGTCTTGCAGCAGGATCTGTCGGGTCGTATTATCCCCAAAGCTTCAGGAAAAGAAGTACAAACCTTGCGTCGAACGGTGCTAGACACCCAAGGCCAGGCTGACGAACTTAGAACCCAGGCCCTTAATCTAGAAGATCGCCTATACGAATTACAGACCGCGCTGATGCAAATGCAGGCTGAACGAAAGAATCCTCCTCCTCCCACCAGGACGCCTCAAGCTGTAGAGGGCAAGAAAATTCAAGAGATTGTGCGGCCGCCCTGGCAAAATGTCGTCTACCAATTACCTGTACACGCATCAAAACAATACGCAGAGCGCAAGTTGACCACGATCCAGAATATCGTCATCAACCACAGCGCGGTTCCGGCTACAGTCACAGTCGGGCAGATTGCTCAATTCCACGTCAAGAATATGGAATGGCCAGGCATTGGCTATCACTTTTACATCGACGGACAAGGATCGATTTACAAAACGAACGAACTGACCACGATTTCTTTTCACGTTGGCAATTATGATTCGACCAGCGTTGGGATTTGTGTAGCGGGCAACTTTACCAAGACCATTCCAACCTCATCTCAAATCCAGAGTACGGCCCATTTGATTGCTTGGCTGCTCCAAGAATTTGAATTGCCGCTCAACGCCGTAAAAGGCAAAAAGGAATTCATCGACACCCAATCACCGGGACAACAGTGGCTGGCGGGACAAAACTGGAAAAACCTGCTGCTGGCAGAGGTACAAAAAGCACAGAAAACACAAAGAAAAACGCATACGATCAAGCCCGTATATCATTATGTGCTCTTTTGGCAAAGGCCCAATGTGTGGGCAGAGAGAGATTGGTATGCCGCCAAGCAGTATATCAGCCGTTTCCGGCCCACGCTAGGTTTTTCAGTTCAAGATGCTTCACAAGCAAAATACGTGACGATTATCGGTGACACAAACGGCGTTGATCAAAAGGCAGAGCAATCGTTGCTCGACGCGGGATGCCAAGTAGAACGTATTGCCAGCAAGGATTCAACTCAAATACGCAAGATTTTGGACAAAATGGCGACTCGAGGACAACGATTCGCAAGTTTTGAAGAATAATACATGCCTTTTTCACTACCTGTAAATTCCCAGAGGCGCAGCTTTTAGGCACGACCCTCTGGGAGTTGTTTTGTAGCGGAGCGATATGGACCAATCAACATACCAGGTACGGCTGCCCATTTTTAAAGGCCCACTGGATCTACTGTTGCATCTTATCGAACAACAAGAACTGGATATCACTGCTGTCTCATTAGCCCAGGTAACAGACCAATACCTTGACTACCTGCGAATCATTGAAAACGTCCGACCAGATGATCTGGCTGACTTTATTGTTGTCGCCGCTCGTCTGATGCTGATCAAGTCGCGAGCATTATTGCCACAACCGCCCAAGATCGATGAGCAAGACGATGACGCAGGTGATGACCTGATACGTCAACTTGTCGAGTACCGGCGATTCAAACAAATTGCCCAGTTCCTCTCTCAACGCGATCAAGCCGGTGCACACATGTATCCTCGCACTGTACCTGTTTCCAGACTATCACAGACCTGGACGCCGAGGCTGGATCTGGGCGAAACCACACTAAATGACTTGGTTGATGCATTGCAGTCATTACTGCAACAAGAACTCGAAACGGACCCCGGTCTTGACGTCGTGTTACATACGATGACCATCGAGCAGAAAATCGAGCAGATTCAAGCGTCGCTTCAACTGAATCGCGTCTTGACATTTCATAGTTTGCTGACAAATGCAAGATCAAAGATGGAAATAGTCGTCACCCTATTGGCCGTCTTGGAGATGATTCGCGCACGACGAATTGCCGTAAATCAGGAACATCTCTTTGGTGAAATTCTGATCTCTGCGCTTGTGCCCGCCAGCACCACGACCGCGCAATAGTCTCTCACACGCTTGCTCGCCTTGCTTTCCATCCCCCTAGCGCCGCCAGTGATGCGCACATGCGGCCAATAACCACGTCGGAAAACGTTCTCATTCGGCGCCCTCTTTTGGCCTCCAGGTGCGCCCCTTGTTTTGCCGCATCTTGTTGAGATACGTTTCTTCCAGGTCTATACCAACATAATTGGACAGTTTGAGCACATAGGCCAGCAGATCGGCCAATTCTTCCTGGATGGCGGGCAAATGTTCGCTCAACGCTCGATCTTGGGCTTCCTGACGATTCCCCACTTGGGCCATAAGCGCGTCCTGGGTTCGCCACGCATTCTTGAATGCTCGCCCTAACTCTCCAACCTCTTCGGTCAAAGCAATATAGTTGAAATAGAGATCGGTGAGAAACCCTTTCTCAACGTCTAGCGCCTGGTGCCAACGTTGAAAGTCGGGCAAGCGGCGGCGCGTTTCGGCCACACGAAGCACCTCTGCCGTATCCAAGTCCATATCCAGCTGCGGCAAAGAGGGTTGATAGTCTCCCTCTGTCAGTGCTGACCGCACACGGCCGACCACATAAGCCAGATCGTTGGCGCGACGGACGTAATCCAGATCGTCCGTGTCAATGACCAAAACGGGCGTGTCGACATAATCGGCAAAAAACGCTTCATATGCGACGCGCAGTTCCTCAATGTACTCGCGCGACATGCCACGTTCGTACACGCGATCGCGAACGGCAATGCGTTTCATCAAGGTATCGGTCCCGGCCCGCAAATAGATCAACAGATCGGGCGGCGTGATTTTTTCAGCCAGGATCTCGTGAACGCGATGGTACATAGCCAATTCGTCATTCTCGAGGTTCAACTCGGCAAAGAGACGGTCCTTGGCAAAGGTATAGTCGCTGATCAATGGCGAGCGGGCCAGCGTCTGCCGGATCACATTATGCTGCTGCCGGTACCGGCTCAACAGAAAAAAGATCTGTGTCTGAAAAGCATAGAGATCGCGGTCGGCATAAAAGCTGCTCAAAAAAGGGTTTTCTTCAAAGACTTCGAGCAACAACTCGGCGCCGATCTGCTGCCCGATCAAACGGGCCAACGTCGTCTTGCCAACACCAATGACGCCTTCAATAGCGATGTAAAAGTTTGTGGGCATGTTTTTTGTCCTTGTCCAGCATTCTTGAATTCTGGGGTTAAGCAGACTGTGCTCCGGTGCAGGCCAAACCCGGAGGAGACTTGAGCAGTTTAGCACACATCCGGTAAGGAGTCTTTTAGTCAGTGAGCATCGCTCACTTGTATGCCGACGTCACACATCGCTTGTCTGACCACACCCAACATCTCTTGCTCGATCTCGGCCAATCGCAATGGGGTCCTGGCCTCACAACACAACGTGACTGCCGGCTGCGTGTTCGAGCTGCGAAACAATCCCCACCCATCATCAAAATATACCTTGACGCCGTCCATATCCTCCGTTTGGTATCCTTGGGCGCAGAACTGGGTTTTCACATCACCAACGATGTGTGCCTTTTTGTCGTCCGGACAGTGAAAACGATACGCGGGAGAGAGGTGGTATTGGGGTAATTGACCTACCAGTTGTGATAGCGCGCGGTCGACGCGCGAGAGCAAGGAAAGCATCTTGGCTGTAGCGAGCATGGCGTCATCAAACTGAAACCCTGGCTCGGCAAAAAAGAGGTGTCCGGCTGATTCGCCGCCCATCACCGCTCCCGTCGACTGCATCGCTTCGTGAACAAACACGTATCCTACCGGGCAAGGAATGGCTTTGCCGCCTAACGCTTCGACGATCTCGGGCACGGCCTGGGTACACGAAAGTTCGTATACCACCTTGAGGATGTTGTTGCCCTCACCCCGGCCCTCTCCAGGCAGTGAACTCCACTGCAGAGGTGAGGGGGCGCCTACGTCACGACCGCGTTGCGACAGCATTTCTTGAGCCAGGAGGGCCAATAGTTGATCGCCATACACGGCCTGCCCTGCGTTGTCGACCATCACCAACCGATCACCATCACCGTCGTAAGCCAGCCCCGCGTCCGCATTTTCAGCAACAACCCGGGACGCCAACGCGTCGAGCGCGCCGGATGCTTTCGGATCGGGGACGCGATTTGGAAACCGGCCATCTGGCTCACAATAGAGCGGGATCGGCTGGCAGCCTAGCGCTTCGACCAGGCGAGGCGCAAATGGCCCGGCAGCGCCGTTCCCGGCATCGACCACCACACGCAGAGTCCGGCCCATCTCGACCGAGGCACGGATCGCCTCAAGATAATCGTCGACGGGATCGGCGTGGGTCAACGTGCCCACCTCGCCCTGCCGGAACGCGCCGCTCACCGCCACTCGGTATATATGTTCCAGTTCATCACCACGCAGCGAATGATCGGTGCGGATCTTGAGGCCGTTGTACGAGGCCGGATTGTGACTTGCAGTAACCATCAATCCCGCGCCAACACGATAATGATCTGTGGCAAAGTTGAGCAGCGGCGTATGGCACGCACCAATGTCGACCACGTCCATCCCGGCAAACAAAAGCCCGTCGATCAAGGCCGAGCCCAACGCTGCCGAACTGGTACGATAATCTCGCCCAACCACAACGTTCGTGATGCCCAATTCAGCAAACAGCGTGCCCGCGGCCTTGCCAATCGTATTCATATCGTTGACGGTTAACGATTCGCCTGCCACACCACGAATGCTGTACGCACGAAAGATGTTGGGGTCCATGGCTGCTAGAACTCGACGTCAGGCAAATACCGGGCCAGCTCACGCTTGACCTGGCTCTTGATCGCTGCCAATTGTTTCTCAGTCTGCGCTTCAAAGCGTATGGAGAGGCGAGGCTGTGTGTTTGAGGCGCGGATCAAGGCCCACGAATGCTCGTCAAAATAGATTCGTGCGCCGTCAATATCGATAACACGATACTTTTCTATAAACGTCTGGCGCATCTTGTCAACGATCTCAGCTTTGCGAAAATCGGGACAGGGAATGCGCAGCTCGGGGGAACTGACATAATGTGGCAGACCCGACCATGTTTCTTTTAGCATTTCGCTGAGCGGCTGATCGGACACGGCAACATATTCCAGCAGCCGCGCAGCAGCAAAGAGGGCGTCGTCAAAATCGATCGGGTGATCGTCAAAAAAGATATGACCGCTCAATTCACCACCCAGGATAGCGCGCTCCTGGCGCATGCGGGGTAGAATGGCCGTGTTGCCGCACTTGGACATCACGGGAATGCCGCCAAATTTGACCACGCCGTCAAAAAGCGCTTCAGAGCAGCGCACTTCGAACACGACTTTGGCCGGGCCACCGCGTAATGCCTCGCGCACAAAAAGCAGCAAGTATTGATCGGCGGGCACAATCGTGCCCTGTTCATCCACAATGCCGATTCGATCCCCGTCGCCATCAAAAGCAATACCCACGTCAGCGCCAACCTCTTTGACCTTGGCCACCAGGTCGCGCAGATTCTCCGCTTCGGCAGGGTCGGAGGGATGGTTCGGAAACGTCCCATCCGGCTCGCAGTACAGAGGCACAACCGTACAGCCCAGATCCTGGATCACCTGGACGGCCAGCGGGCCGTTCACCCCATTACCCGCATCGATCACCACCTGAAGCGGACGTGACAGGTGCACCTTTTGTTGGAGACAATGCCGGTAGGGCGTAACCATGTCCGTTTCCGATACTCTGCCTTTCCCGGTAATGAATGCCCGGTTGGCGATCAAGCGTTCGACGTGCTGCAACTCCTCGCCGGCCACCGGATCGGCGCCCACCTGGAGCTTGAGGCCATTGAACTCGGCCGGATTGTGACTGGCCGTGACCTGTACGGCACCATCGACAAACAATTGATTCACCGAGAAGGAAACCAGTGGCGTAGGAACCAGTCCGAGATCGATCACATCACATCCTGAAGCCACCAATCCTTTGATCGTCGCCTCTTGAAAAGATATTGAAGTCTCCCGTGCATCGTAACCAATGGACACGCGCTTCCGCCCGGTACGCCGCTGCACATAAGTGCCAAACGCTCGACCCATCATCTCCATGGCTCCAGCCGACAGGTCAACCCCAACCACACCGCGCACGTCGTATTCGCGGAAAATCGAACGGCTGACCGACAACTGTCTTTGCAACGCATAATCTTCCAGCAAAGCCAGGATCGCCGCCGAAAGCCTGGCCGGATCATGACGAACCATGACCTTATGTTCACCACTTCGTTCGTCTTCCTCCAACCGCTCATCGGCCAAGTTGTGCTCCAAGAGAATCGCCCCTTCGATCATGACCACCTGCTGCGGGGTATCTGCAAACAGCACGATCTGGGAATCATCCGTGACGACCCACTCGGGCTCAACGGGACGCGCTTTCTCGCCAAGGTATCTTTCCAACACCTCTTCACTAATCCCATCGCCCCGATGGGCCAGAACATAGTCCAGGCGAAAACCACAATGCGTCTGAATAGCGCGGACGTGATCGGCAACAGAATAACCGCTGGTCAGGTGCGGCTGCGTCATCAAGTTGCAGACAAAAATCTTGCGCGCATTGCTCCGGCGGATCGTCTCGTTGATCTCTTTGATCAACAGTGCAGGGACCAGATTCGTAAACAAAGAACCAGGGCCAATAACAATCGCATCCGCCTCTTGCAACGCCTTGATCACCTGCTGTGTGGCCCGAAAATCGGTCGAAGGCTCACCGGAAGACTCGGAAACGAGAAAAACGCGGCGGATGGGAGATGTCTTGGGCCGGGCGATGGTTGCTTCACCCTTGAGAACCACACCATCCTGAAGCTCGGCACAGACCTGAACCGTATCCAATGTCGGGATCAAAACTTCGTCGGCCGTGGTACCAATGTCCGCGTGAAGGCGAGCAAACGATGCCCCGGCATTGGCTGGCGGAACGACACCAACAACATCCCAGGGCACCTCGCGCCTGATCCGCATCAACATCGCCAACCCGCTCGTACCGGCCAGGATCACGACTTTGGATCGTCTCACCGGGACGTAATGGCGATAAACGGCGTCAAGAATGTTCTCTTCTTCGGTCATCAAGGGTCGGAAAAGGCGTTCGCCAAGTTTGATAAAAGAGACAACAACCAATGCCAATCCCAGCACGCCAAAAAGAAACGCCCGGTATAATCGAGGGATAAATTGCAATGTGAGGTAGTAAAAGACATTTGGTACTTGATAGGTGCGGTAAAGCTGAACCTGGATGTATGCGACGCCCAAAGCCACAAAGATAATACCGACCAAAAGCAATAGCAACCACCTCTTGATGTGCATACCCGGCAAAAGTAGTGTCCAAAACTTTTTCATATCCACCCCATCATCTGCCGCCGCATTCAGTTGATCGTGACTGTAATGCACAAAAATGGCCCAGAAAGTGATTCTGGGCCACCGTTATGTCCTAATCCGGACAAGGCCGCCGCGCTAACGAGGCCGCTGCGCTACCAAGGCCGCTGCGCTACCAAGGCCGCTGCGCTAACGAGGCCGCCGCATGACTATTCTGGGATCAAACCATGGTGCAAACTCGCTGTCCAACTGGGGCGGCAGGATTCGAACCTGCGAATAATGGCTCCAAAGGCCACTGCCTTACCGCTTGGCGACGCCCCAACAAAAAGGCATAATCTCCCACTTGGAGCGAACATTGTATCACAGTTGTAACAATCTGGCAAACTTTGGGATAATCAATTCACGTGACCCCAAAAAGCCAAGCACACCCAAAGCGCGACCGAATCCGTGTCAAGCATCGCTCTTGATACGCTGCGTTGCTTCGTGCAAGAACAGCATAACCAGGGAAAGAATAAAGAGAAATGGACCGATCGCCTCAACCCCTACTTGCTCAGAGAGCACACCACCCAGAGCCGGGATCAAAGCCAGCCCCAGCTTGACAGCCGTAATCTGGTAACCAATCGCTTTTGCCGCATGCTCCGATCCGAGGCGTTGTGGCGTGTTGGAGGTGAGCACAGGAAAAAGTGGCGCCAGGCAAAAGCCGGTCAACGCCAAGCCAGCAAAACCGACCATTGGCAGAGGCACGAGCCAGATCACGCTTGCCCCCAACACGACGCCAGCCATACACAACCGCACCAACATCGAAGCCTTGATTCTACCCACAACGATGCCGAAAAAGATGCGCCCCACCGTCATACACGCCCAATAGACGCTCACCCACGCTCCGGCGGCAGCAGCATCAATACCACGCCCTTCGGTAAACAACGTATAGGACCATTGCCCCGAAGAACTCTCCATACCCGTAAAGGCAAAAAACATCGCCAGGCTCAACCACACGGCCGGTAGCGCTAGAGTGCGCTTGGCAAGCGTGTTTGGTGCACGCCCCGGCGCAGGGCCGGATGCCTGTTCGCCCGACTGCATCCCGGGCCACCGTCTCAGCGTCAGACCAAAAGCAACGGCCAGCACAAAATATGAGACACCCACCAACGCGTACCCCAATCTCCAGGATGCGCCACTGGCCAAAAGCCGGGTCATCGCCGCCGGGCTGAGCGTCGCACCAAGCCCAAAACAGGCGTGCAGCCAGTTCATCCGTCCCGCGCTCTCGTGCGTGGCAAAATAGGCATTGATCCCCGGATTCAACAGCGCCGTGCCGGCCGCCGTGACCAATTTCAGGGCAATGATCGCACCCCACGTTCCCACCACCGCGTGTCCCAAAAACCCCAGACCGCCAATGACGCAGCTCAGCAGCAGCAAGATGCCGGTCCCAAATCGTTCGATCAAAGTACCACTGTAAAAGGTGATCACCAGAGACCCAATCATCGAGGCGATGGTCAGCACCCCATAGGCATCGTCGCCAACGCCGAACGTATCGCGCATCGATGGCCATGTCACGCCCATTAACCCCGCGTTCAACCCAAAACCGATAAAAGTCAGAAAGGCGATACCGACCAGCACATTGTCCGATTTCTTTTCCATACATCCTTTCTCGAGTCCGTTACAATCCACTTCAACTTGAGACACACTTCAGGCCGCATCTCGCGCAGCCAACCGGCCAGAAACCCGGCATCAAAACTATCGCCTGTGCCAACGCTGTCCCCGCCTGTTGCCGGGCTTACCATACAATCCGTTCTGCCTCGCTCGTCATAGAACGCCGCCCCGGCTGTGCCGCACTTGATTGCCACCCACCGCACGCCCCGAGCGCGAAACCGCGCTGCGGCAGCATCCAGGTCGGCGAGCCCGCTGATGTACCGGGCCTCTTGTTCATTAGGAAGAAATAGATCAGTCAACGGAAACAAATCGGACAGCGTCGCCGCCCACGCCTCGGCCGGATCCCAGTTGGTATCGAGCGAGGTGGACAGGCCCAATACGCGGGCGCGTTCGAAAAGAGCGGGCATGTGCGGCATCAACGTCCTCGAACGAATGCCCGGCGTCGATGCCAAACGTCCTGCCATAGTGGGCCCCTTTGCCCTGCCAGCCGGGCACAAATTCGCAGATGTGTCCGTCGCCCACGCAGGGAAAGGCATCGAACAGCCGGAACAGCTCTTTCATTCCCCTCTCCCCTATGGATTCAGATGCTTTGCCAAAAACGCCCTGGTCAGCTCGTCTACCTGGGGATCCTTAAACCCGCCGTGTCCCCCGCCTTTGACCGTGTAAAACTGGACGGACACACCCGCCCGCTTCAACGCCGCCTCCAAGAGCTGGCTCTGGTGGTGCGGCACGAGCGGATCGGCCTCGCCGTGCACGATCAAGAACGGCGGCGCATCCGGCGTGACATAGGTGACCGGGTTGGCCGCCGCCACACGATCTTGGTGCTCCTGGATCGGTCCGCCGACCAACTCCGACTCGGGCGAATCGGGCAGGTCGTGTACCATGCCTTCGGGCAGCCGGTGCGCGTCCATCTGTAGAAAATCCGTCGGCCCAAAATAATCGACCACCGCCTGCACGCGGCTGGATACGTGCAGATGCTCGCCCACCTCGAACGCCGCCACGTGCCCCGCCGTGCCGAGCATGGCGACCAGATGCCCGCCGGCCGACGGCCCCCATGCGCCAAAGCGGCCCGGATCGAAATCGAACCGCCGGGCGTGGGCGCGCAGCCAACGGACGGCAGCTTTACAATCCTCGATCTGCGCCGGAAAGAGCGCGTGCTGGCTCAAGCGATAGTTGATCGAGGCGATGGCGTACCCCTCATCAAGATAGTCGAGCGGCACATTGCCGCCCTTGTTGCCCATCCTAAACGCGCCACCATGCACCCAGATGATCAACGGCAGAGCGCCGGACTTGGCCGGCAGGTACAGGTCGAGTTTCTGCCGCCAGTGTCCATCGCTTACGTAAAGCAGGTCACGATGCACGGTGATACCCTCAAGTGACTTGGATCGATTCATGGCCTCGTTTCCTTTCCATGCCAGAGTAACACTTTTAGTTCGCGCTGCGATAAATCACTGCGCTACGGGACAACGCCGGATCAATCCGGCTTAAAGTGCGATAAACTAGGTTCTGTTGACGTTCTGGATGACACTTGGACTGTCCGCAAAAGAAGCTGGATTCCCGCTAAACCCATGCGGAAATGACATACGCCAGCCGGCATTCATATCATGGAAAATGGCAAACTGAGCCGTCTATGTCAAATGTCAACAGACCCTAGCCCCATTTATGGGGTGTCGCGGTGTAGCGCGGTTGTTTCAGCCCCGTGCCGTCGCGGCAAAAAAAAAGTGTTACCTTGTTTCGTTCCCAGAATGAACCATCCTTGCCCTACATCGCAAAACATCGCTTTTGCAGGACGAGTTTCCATACGTGCCAATTTCATACTCGCTTACCAATCAACCACCGAATTGTCATCTTGCAGGTAGCGCTCCGGGTTGCGCCAGTCGTGATCGATTTTGTCCTCCAGCGCGTCCTCGTCGAGTTCGATCCCCAATCCAGGTCCTGTGGGCAGGTCGATAAACCCATCCGCGGCCACGAACGGGTTCTTGAGATAGCCCTCCCCCAGACTGACGTGCTCCTGGGCGACAAAATTGGGAATGGAGGCGTCGAGCTGGATGCCCGCCGCCAGCGAGATCGGACCGAGCGGGTTGTGCGGGGCGATGCCGGCATAATACGCTTCGGCCATCCCGGCGATGATCCGCACCTCGTTGATCCCTCCGGCGTGGCACAGATCGGGCTGGAGGATCGACGCCGCGTGTTTTTCCAGGATCTCGCGAAAGCCCCACTTGGTGAAAATGCGTTCGCCGGTGGCGATGGGCAGATGCGTGCTGCGCGCGATCTCGGCCATCACGTCCACGTTCTGGCACTGGCACGGCTCCTCAATGAACATCGGCTGGTAGGGCTCCAGAGCTTTGATCAGCAGCTTGGCCGTCTGCGGCGAAATCGCGCCGTGAAAATCGATGGCAATATCAGCCTCCGGCCCGGCGGCCTCGCGCAGTTCGGCAAAATGCGCCGCGGCGCGCTCGACAAAGCCCTTGCTCTCGACGATCCGCGCTGGCCGACCGCCGCGCACTCCGGTTTTGAATGCTGTAAAGCCCTTACTCATCCAGTCCTTGATCGTCTCCGGATCGCTGGCGTGCTTGTAGACCCGGATGCGGTCGCGCGTTGGGCCGCCAAAGAGCTTGTACACCGGCACGCCCAGCGCCTTGCCGGTCAGGTCCCACAGCGCCTGCTCGACGCCGCTCAGGGCGCTGGTCAGGATCGGCCCGCCGCGATAAAAGGCGTGACGGTACATAGCCTGCCAGTGATGGACGACGCGGGTCGGGTCCTTGCCGACCAGGTACGGGGCCAGTTCGTCGACCGCCTGGGCGCAGGTCAGCGCCCGCCCTTCGAGAATCGGCTCGCCGAGGCCGACCAGCCCTTCGTCAGTATGGATCTTGAGAAAGAGCCAGCGCGGCTTGACGAGAAAGGTTTCCAGCTCGGTGATTTTCATTACTGTCCTCCTTGTCTTGTCTATGGGTAAAGCAGATTTGTTTTGAGAAGGAAAAGCAGCCAACCCTTCCTCGGTCGCGACCTGCACCACGTTGGTCAGCACGCCATCGTACCCCACCTCCACAGTGACGAGGAGTGTCTGTGCCCAAATCCCTCCCAATAACGTAACGATCAGGTGCCAGACCAGAGTGTACTCGATAGTACGGTATCGCGCAAATCGTGCGCTTGCCAAAAACAGAGTTCTCGGGTATCCTTGTGGAAAATCCACCCCTTGATAGACGAGGAGGCAGCATGCTTGTCAAACAATTTCTCACCGGCGGCGATCGAAACTATGGCTACCTGATCGCCGACGAAACAACGCGCAAGGCCGTGGTCATCGATCCCTCTTATGCGCCCGACACGATCTATGACTTTGCACAACAGAATGGCTACCAGATTACCTACATTTTCTGCACGCACGACCATGGCGATCACACCAATGGCAACAAGACCATGAAAAAACGGACCGGCAAGACCGCGCTGCTCTTTGGGGACACCGATCCGGCAACCGGGACAAAGATCGAGGATGGCGCCGCACTGCCATTGGGCGAGCTGACGATCAAAATTATCCACACCCCGGGACACACGTCCGATGCCATCTGCCTGTACATCGGAGACGCCATCTTTACCGGCGACACACTCTTTGTAGGCAAGGTGGGCGGCACGGACCTGGGGGCCGGTGCGACGCAGGAATACCATTCACTGCACGACAAACTGATGGTCTTGCCCAATGATACCCGCGTTTTTCCCGGGCACAACGTCGGCGTGACGACCGAGTCGACGATCGCCCACGAGCGCGAAACCAACCCGTTTCTGTTACAGCCCGACCTCGACGCCTTTATCGATCTGAAACGAAACTGGGCAGCCTACAAACAGGAGCACGGCATCGCATGAAACCCTGGTACGAGGACAGCTTTGGCCACGAATACCTCGAACTGTACGCCCACCGCGACGAGCGCGAGGCTCACGCCGACATCCAGGCCATTGTCGACCTGATCTCACCGCCCAGAGACCAGCCGCTGCTTGACCTGTGCTGCGGCGCAGGACGCCACCTGCTGTCGCTGCGTGAGCTGGGATTCACCAACCTGACTGGGCTGGACCTATCGCAAGAACTGCTCGACGTCGCCAAACAAAGCCTGGCCAACGGCGGGACACCAGTCGAGCTGGTACGCGCCGACATGCGCGACATCCCCTACGAAAACCGCTTTTGCACCATCCTCTCCCTGTTCACGTCATTTGGCTATTTCGAAGAGGATGCCGAAAACCAGGCCGTCTTTGCGGCGGTATACAGGGCGCTCAGGCCGGCAGGCGTATTTTTGATCGATTATCTGAACAGCGAGTACGTGACCTGCAACCTGGTCGAATGTGACGAAAAGGCGCTGTCCGACCGCCACATTCACAATGTGCGCTGCCTGACCGACGACTGCAAACGCGTCGAAAAGACAACCACGGTGACGACCAGGTCCGGCAGACAGCGCGTTTTTCACGAATCGGTGCGGCTCTACTCTGAACAGGACATGCTCGACATGCTGCAGGCGGAAGGGTTTGTTCACATCCGCAGCTGCGGCTCATTGGGTGGGCAGGAATTCTGCTGCACGGACAGCGAACGGCTGATCTTGATCGCCGAGAAACCAGCAAAGTGAGCGGTTAAATGTTTCAAGTTGCAGGCTGAAAGTCGGAGCCACAGGAGCGGAACAATGAAGTTAAAGGGAAAACGAATTGCCGTGTTGGTCGGGCCGGGGTTCGAAGACCTCGAGTTCTGGGTGCCGCTGATGCGCATGCAGGAAGAAGGCGCCCAGACGACGATCGTCGGCCTCAAGGCTGGCGAGATGTATCCCAGCAAATCGGGCGGGCTGACGGCAACGGCCCAGGCCGGTGCGGAAGACGTGAGGGCCGAACAATTTGACGCCGTCATCGTGCCCGGCGGCTGGGCGCCCGACAAGCTGCGGCGCTACGCGGCAGTCACCGGCCTGGTCCGCGACATATACGAACAAGGCAAGATCGTCGGCTCGATCTGCCACGGCGGGCTGGTCCTAATCTCGGCCGGCGTGGTCGGCGGACACCGCTCTACCGGATCGGAAGGGATCAAGGACGATTTGATCAATGCCGGCGCGGCATGGACCTACGAGGAAGCAGCTTTTATCAGCGACAGGCGTCCCGACGGCGGGTGCATCGTCTGGGGCCGGGTCGTACCCGACATTCCATTCTTTTGCGGTGAACTGGTGCGGGCGCTGAGCTAAGCTCCCCTCAATCCCCCCTACCAGGGGAGAAGCGGGCGCCAACCTGGATTGTTTGGGTATGGTGCCGCCTCAGTCCCCTCTGGCAGGGGGAAAGCAGACGCCGGTATAGACAATATGACCGGCGACGCTTTCCCCACCACCCTACGACTTTTTCCCGAGCAACCCTCCCAGGGTGCCGAGCGCATTGCCGATACCGGGGTTCTCTAGAACGGTATCGATCTGGCCGGCGATCGGAGCGGGCAGCTTTTCCTTGAGAAAACCAATGACCGCTTCGGCGGCGGCTTTGGCCTGCGCCTCGGGCAGACCCGTCTTTTGTGAAACCAATTTGACCAACTCGTCCACGTTTAGCCTCCTGTTTTGCAAAGCATCCTGTTAATCCTGTAAATCATGTCATTCCTGTATCGTCTTGCCTTAATGCAAAAAACACCGTAACCCGGTGTGGATCATGACCATGCCATACTGTCCGGCGACCGTGGTCACCTCCTGGTCGCGCAGCGATCCGCCCGGGTGCGCCACGTAACGCACATTGCTGCGGCTGGCGCGGTCGATGCTGTCGCGGAACGGGAAATAGGCATCCGAGGTGAGACACAGCCCCTTAAAAGACGCGATCCACGCCTCGCGCTCCTGGCGCGTCAGCGGCTGCGGGAGCGTGTTGAACCCGGACAGCGTGGCCTCAACTTCGGCCTGGGCAAGCTGATCCCATAGCAGATATTGATCGATCAGATTCGTCCTGGCCTGCCGCGTCAAGCCCTCCTTAAAATCGAGCCCCAGCACGCGCGGGTGCAGTTGCAGCATCCACTTGTCGGCCTTGTCGCAGGCCAGCCGGGTGCAGTGCACGCGCGACTGCTGTCCGGCTCCCATACCGATCACCTGCCCGTCATAGGCCACGCCGACCGAGTTGGATTGGGTGTACTTGAGCGCGATCGTGCCCACGATCATCGTTTGCAAAACGTCGTCCGGCACATTTGCCCCGGGCGTGACCACGTTCTGGAACAGACCGGCAGCGATCGGCTCGCTGTTGCGCTTTTGCTGCAGCGTGAACCCAAACACGTCGCGCGTTTCCATCTCAGGCGGTTCGTAATCGGGATCGATCTGCAGGATGCGATAGCCGCCGTCCTGCTTGTCTTTCAACATCTCGATCGCCTGCGGCGCGTACCCGGGAGCGATGATCAGGTCCGAGACCTCGCGCTTGAGCAGCCGCGCCAGCGACTCGTCGACGACGTCACTGACGGCCACAGCATCGCCAAACGAACTCAGCCGATCGCCGCCCCGGGCGCGGGCATAGGCCGTCGCCACCGGCGACAGATCCCACTCGGGCAGCATCTGCGAGCGGCGAAACACCTCGTCAAGCTCTTGAGCCACCGCTGCCCCGGCCGGGCTGACGTGTTTGAACGAGGCCGCGCCGGGCAGGCCCGTCGCCCGTTTGATCTCGCGCACCAACTGCCAGGCCCCAAAGGCGTCGAGCAGGTTAATGTACCCCGGCCGGCCGTTCAGGATCTGCAGCGGCGAGGGATCCTGCTCGACGATCAGCCGCGCCGGTTTTTGGTGGGGATTGGTGCCGTACTTGAGTTCAATTTGCATTCGTATGCCCCATTCGCCAGCGATCGAGCACGTCACGCACCCTGGCAAGCTGGATCGCCACCTCGGCGTATTCGTTTTTGCCGGTGTGATGCTCGACGCTCCAATAGCCGTCATAGCCTGCGTCACGGAGCATAGTCATACTCTCGACCAGATCGCCTTCAGTGATCGCCCAGGCAATATGAGTGTGCATGGCCCACGGCGCCATCACCGCATCCTCGGCCAGATCTTTGAAATGCAGCAGCATGCCAAACCCCGGGTGGTCGACCGCCTCGCACAGTGTTTTCATATTCTGCGGATCGAGTTCCGTGCCCCAATGGTTCTCCGGCCCGACCTTGTACCCGTTATCATAGGCGCGTTGCGCATACTCACGGTAGCGCTTGACGATCAGATCGAATTGTTCCTCGCTCCACGTTTCGTCACGCCCGCCGGCGTCGATGCGGATCGTCTTGGCGCCCAACAATTCGGCCGCGTGCAAGTGCGCCAACGCATTCTGGTAATGCTTTGCGCGCACGTCGACGTCATCCTCCCAAATGTGCGCCTGGTCAACGCACAAGTTGGCCAGTTCCAGCCCGCGCTCATCCAACGCATCCTTAACCTTGACCAGGTAGTCATCCTCGGTACTGAGCATCATCCCGTTCCAGATGTCGGCCGAGCGCAAATGGTAACGATAGGCACAGCTCTCCAGGTAACCAAACAGATCGATTTTACCTTCACGGTGCAGTCCATAGAAAGCATAAGACGCAATAGCAATTTTCATAGGTCTCCTTTTATCAAAGTCAAATACTTGGGCAAATGACGTTTCTAGGCTGATTTTCCCTTTCACTCGTTCACTGCACCGAGCATAGCGACGATGTTTTGCGGCGGCACGTCGGCCATGACGTTGTGAATCTGCTGAAAGACAAACCCCCCGCCCGGGGCCAGGATCTCGACGCGGCGCCGTACGTCTTCGGCCACCTCTTCCGGGGACGCGACAGGCAGAATGTTTTGCGTATTGCAGCCGCCGCCCCACAAACACAGATCCCGGCCGAACTCGCGCTTGAGCTGCCGTGCCTCCATCCCGGCGCTGGTCGTCTGCACCGGCTGCACGATGTCCAGTCCGGCCTCGATCAAGCCCGGCAGTAAGGGATAGATGCCACCGCAGCAATGGAGCATCACCTTAACCTCGGCCAACTGCTTGGCTCGCTGCCACATAACCTTGTACCTCGGCTGCAAAAACGTCTCAAACATCCTGGGCGAGATCTGCGGTCCGGTCTGCATCCCCAGATCGTCGCTAAAGAGAATGATGTCGATGTACGGTCCGACCGCCGAGAGATATTTCTCCAGGTTTTCCAGGTGCATCTCAACCAGGGCATCATACAGGCGATGCGCTCGCGCCGGCTCAGCGGCCAGCATCATGTACAGGTCGGCCATGCCGTAGAGAAACTGGCTGTTCTCCAGCAGGCTGCCGCCAAAAAGGCCAACGATCGCCCGCTCGCTCGTGGCCCGCAGCCGTTTGGCTCCGGCACGAAGCTGGTCCAACCCGCCGGGATCGAACCCGATCGGCGCCGGCGGCGACCCCAATGCCGCCCACATCACCTTTTCAAAGGCGCGCTCCAGGTCGTCCCGGCCTTCGGCCTGGCGCCCCCGCAGTGGAAAACAGGTCTGTTCGAAATAAAGGCTGCCTGCTTTTTGGATCGTGATCAGCGTGCCATCCTCGTGGCAGACGTGCCAGTCCCCATCCACCTGGACCGGGTGGATAAAGGCCGGGATCTTGCACGGCGTGCCGTCGGGCAGCACCCAGTCGCGCCAATCCGCAGGATCGAGGGCGAATCCGCGCCCCAGTTCGACCGTGTCCACGCCAAAGCGGTCCAATACCTCGGGCTCGACAATGGCCAATTGTTGAACAAAGTCGTACACATAGATATCGCCGCCGCCGATCCCCAGATGCTGCTTGAGTTTATTGTAGGCGATGGCCATGATCCCTGACGAGCGATGCCCGCCAAGATCGATCGGCACACGATCCGGCTCCTGGTGACTGACCGCTTTTAACACCCGCTCCCGACTCGTCGTCATACGCCATCCTCCATCCTCACTCAGCCCCTACGGTAGGGGCAGGCCTCGTGCCTGTCCATTCAAGCCGTCACGCTCTCGTAAAAGGCGATGTTTTCTTTGAGCATCTCACGAATGGGTAAATGATAAGGACAGCGCTCCTCGCACTCGCCGCACTCGATACACTCTTTGGCCTGTTCGATGGCCTGGCCGAGCCAGCCACCCTTGAATCGCTCGGGAGGAAAGCGCCGCCAAAAGCTGCGCATGTTCATCACCGTCGAGATGCGAATCTCTTGCTGGCATGGCTGGCAGTACTCGCAGCGGCGGCAAAAACGCGTGCCCAGTTCCGCGCGCATGCGCGCCATCTCTGCCTGTTCCCCGGCCGTCATCGGTTCTTTGCTTTCCACCAGGGCGACGATTTCGGCAATCTCGTCTACCGTCTCGATCCCGGGGTCGGGCACGACGCCAAACTGGAGCTGGTACTTGATCGCCAGGTTGGCCTTTTCCAACAGCCCGCCGGCAAAGGGCTTCATGGCGATGAACCCCACGTCATGCGCCTGCGCCAGCGGGATCAACTCGTCCAGCGGCTCGCTGGTCACAAAATTGAATGGAAACTGGATCGTCTCAAAATGGCCTGAAGGCACGGCGATCAGGGCCACGTCCATCGAATGGCTGGTGATCCCGATGTGGCGGATCTTGCCGGCCTGCAGGGCTGCTTGTGCCGCCTCCATTGCGCCTCCCGGCCCGAGCACCTGTTCGTAAGCGTCCATGGTGCTGACGCCGTGGAACTGCCACAGATCGAGGTAATCCGTCTGCAGGCTGGCCAGACTCTGTTCCAGGTGTACGCGCGCCGTTTCCTTGTCCCGCGCGCCGGTCTTGGTGGCAATGACCAACTCCTCCCTCGGCCAGCCGGCAATGGCCTTGCCGATGCGCGCCTCGCTCGTCGTATACCCGTTGGCCGTGTCGATAAAGGTGACCCCCAATTCCAGACAGCGGCGCACCACTTTGACTGCCTCCGGCTCTGTCAGGCGCTGGATCGGAATGCCGCCAAAGCCAACGCGAGAAACCATCAACCCCGTTTTACCCAATCTCACTTTTTCCATCAGCCTCTCTCCT
>JAFGJF010000426.1 GCA_016929205.1 Anaerolineae bacterium | reverse complement strand
TCATCTTGACTCTCTTTGCTTGAATTCGATTCTATCTTTGACTCTATTATATCCTTCTTATAGCTTTTGTCAATATCACGATAGCCGCAAACAGAGACCACAATCGGCAGTAAAAGACAAAAACCGGAGCGTGTTTAAACACCCATCAAGCCGGCACTACCGCCAAGCGTTTTTGACAGGAACGTTACTAGGTGGTAAAATGAAACCAATCGTAAAAAAATGTAACCTCGCAAAAGCAAAGGGAGTTCCTCTATCGTGACGGCCAAGCTTTTTCCTCGAGAACGGCTGGATCGGATTGTGACGTTAATCCAAGATCGCGGACGCGTGTCGGTTTCTGAACTGTGCGAGCGCTTTGGCGTTTCTGCAGTAACGATCCGCAGCGATCTATCGATGCTGGAACACCAGGGGTTGTTGATTCGCACCCATGGGGGGGCCATGCTCAAGGCGAACTCAGGCAGCGAGCTGGCCTTTGATTTTCGACGCGGCCTGTACCCGGCAGAAAAGGAACGCATTGGGCGTGCGGCAGCAGCGATGGTGCTGGACGGCGAGGCGATCGCACTCGATGCCAGCACGACGGCCTGGCAGGTGGCGCGCCATCTCAAAACGCACCGCGAGCTCACGGTGGTCACCAACGGTTTGTTCATCGCACTCGAATTTGTCGATTCGCCGGCGGTCACGGTGGTGCTGCCGGGCGGCTCGCTGCGCGCTGCCTCGGCGTCGTTGGTGGGGGATCTGGGCGCGGACATCCTGGAGCGGTACAATGTACAAAAGGGTTTTTTTGGCGCGCGAGGATTCACCATTGCCGAGGGGTTGACGGACGTCAACCAGTATGAGGTGGAGCTCAAGCGGCGGATGGTGCAGCGCTGCAAGCAGGTGGTTGCCGTGGTCGATTCGAGCAAGTGGGGCCAGGTAGCGTTTGCGACCTTTGCGAGCTTGGACGAGATCGATTCGGTGATCGTCGATGAGGGAGCACCGAAAGAGATGTTGGATGAGCTGCAGGGGCACGGTATCAAGGTAAGTTTGGTTTAGTTGATCGGAAATCAGAATTTGCATATGTGATGTTAGCGACTAGATAACCTGGAGGGAAATCGATGGGTCAGTATCCGACGGAAAAACAGATTCAAGATGCTTACGCTCTGGCGCAAGAGCGTTACGCTGCATTTGGCGTGGATTGCGACCAGGCGTTGAAAACACTATCCGGTGTGTCGCTCAGCCTGCATTGTTGGCAAGGCGACGACGTGGGCGGATTTGAGAACCCGGAGGGCGAACTGGGTGGGGGCATTGCCGCGACGGGCAATTATCCCGGCAAGGCACGGAGTGCCGATGAACTGCGCGCTGACTTGGACGTGGCCTATAGCTTGATCCCGGGCACGCATCGTCTCAATCTGCACGCCATCTATGCCGAGGCGGGCGGCAAGGCGGTCGATCGCACCGAACTGCTGCCCGAGCATTTTGCCAACTGGGTGTCCTGGGCCAAGAAAAACAAGCACGGCCTGGATTTCAACCCTACGTTCTTTTCACACCCCAAGGCCGACAGCGGTTTTACGCTGGCCCATTATGACGAGGGCATCCGCCAGTTCTGGATCGAGCACAGCATCGCCTGCCGCAGGATCGGGGCGTATTTTGGCCAGGAATTGGGCACGCCCTGCGTGACCAACATCTGGATTCCCGATGGATTCAAGGACGTGCCGGTCGATCGCAAGACGCCGCGCCTGCTGCTTCGAGATTCGCTGGACAAGATCCTGGCCGAAAAAATCAATCCCCAATACAACCTCGACGCGGTAGAAGGCAAGTTGTTTGGCCTGGGCGCGGAGAGCTATACGGTCGGCTCGCACGAGTTTTACCTCGCTTATGCCGTGGCGAACGACGTGCTGCTGTGCCTGGACGCCGGGCACTTTCACCCCACCGAGGTGATCTCGGACAAGCTGTCGGCGACACTGGCCTTTGTCGATGAGGTGCTGCTGCATGTCAGCCGAGGCGTGCGCTGGGACAGCGACCACGTCGTGCTCTTTACCGACGAGCTGCAAGCTATCGCCCAAGAGATCGTGCGTGGCGATTACCTTCAGCGGGTGCACATTGGGCTGGATTATTTCGATGCCAGCATCAACCGCGTGGCGGCGTGGACGATTGGCTCGCGGAACACGATGCGCGCGTTGTTGAACGCCTTGCTCGAACCGTTGGCACAGATGAAAGCATTAGAAGTGGCGGGCAATTACACCAAGCGCCTGGCGCTGTTCGAAGAACTCAAGGTGCTGCCTGCCGGTGCGGTGTGGGACCAGTTCTGCTTGCAGCAGGGTGCCCCAGTCGGCGTCCGGTTTATGGACGTGATCGAGGAGTACGAAAAACGCGAGCTGTCCAAGCGCTAGGTGTCCAAGATATATAGGGTTTGAAGGATTTTCAGGATGAACAGGATAAAAAATCCTGCCAATCCTGTTCATTCTGTATATATCTTTTCAGGTTGAGGAACGATATTGATGAATCATCTTGAACGCTTTGTTGCCGTGATGGCGTACCAGCCTGTCGACCGCGTGCCTAATTGGGAAGCCGGCGTGTGGGGACAGACGCGCGATCGCTGGGAGGCCGAGGGTTTGAACCCGTCGAGCCTGCACTGGCAGTGGTTTCCCGGTGAGGCCAAGCTGGGCATGGACCCTCGCGAGTTTATCTACTTCGATCGTGGTTTGCTGCCGCCCTTTGAGTATGAGGTGTATCAAGAGGATGAACGCACGATCACCTTTCGCGATTCGCGAGGGATGGTGCGTAAGGCGCTCAAAGAGGGCACGGCGCACGGTACGCGGGCTTCGATGGATCATTTTGTCAGCTTTCCCGTCGAAAGCATGGCGGATTGGCAGGCGGTCAAGAAACGGTTCGATCCCACCTCGCCGCAGCGCTACGAGCCCAATTGGCAGCAGTTTCGCGTTGAAGGGTGGCGCGAGCGGCAGCATCCACTGATTTTTGGTCCCAACACCTCAACCTCGGGATTTTACTGGTTTGCCCGCGAGCTGATGGGCACCGAGGGCCTCTCTTATGGGTGGTATGATCAGCCCGATTTGCTGCACGACATGATGGCCTTTCACGCCGATTTCCTGATCGAGGCGGCGCGCCCCGTGCTGGAACAGACGACGGTCGATTACGTCTGTTTTGCCGAGGATCTGGCAATGAAGACCGGCCCGCTGCTCAGTCCGCGCACCTATGAGACGTTTGTGTACCCGCGCCTCAAAAAGGTGATCGATTATTACAAAGCACACGGGGTGCGTTATGTCTGTATCGATACGGATGGCAACCCCGAGGCGTTGATCCCACTGATGCTCGACGCGGGAGTGGACGCGCTGTGGCCGTTGGAGCGTGCCGCCGACCAGGATCCGCTGCGGCTGCGCAAGGTGTACGGCCGTTCACTACGGCTGTGGGGCGGGGTGGACAAGCGCGTGCTGACCCAAGGGCCGGAGGCAATCGACGCGCATTTGCGCAGCCTGATGCCATTGATCGAGGAGGGGGGATTTATTCCTACTGTAGACCACACCGTGCCGCCCGACGTAAGCTGGCCCAATTTCCAGCATTATATGGAGAGCAAGGAAAAGCTGCTGCGAGGGGCATTGTGAGCGGCAGGACGACGGCTGTCGTGCGCTTGTGACCGGGCGGGGTACGTGGGTTTCAAGTTATGCGACAGTTCAAGCTGTCGAAAAACAGATTATATCACTAGAAAAGGATGGTTAGATGAATCATAGAGAAAGAGCGCTTGCGGTTTTGCGGTACCAACCTTACGACCGCTTGCCGGTTGTTCAC
>JAFGJF010000005.1 GCA_016929205.1 Anaerolineae bacterium | reverse complement strand
GATCACAAACCGGAACGGATGCAGCGCGCCGTCGAGTTGTATCGACAAGGTTACGCGCCCGTCATAATTATCAGCGCCGGGACGATTCTCCTCGAAGGTGAAGAGTTGATGCCAGAAGCGGAACTGATGAGGCGGCAGGCACTGGCATTGGGACTCGATCAAGACGTGATGATGAAGGAAGACCATTCCCTTTCAACGATCGAGAACGCACAGTATACCAGGGATATTTGCCACGAGCAAGGAATTGGGTCGATTCTTTTGGTTACATCAGCACACCACAGCCGCCGGGCCAAAAGAATCTTTGAAGACACTTTGGGTAGGCAAATCGATATATCGGTCCAGCCAGCGCTCTACGGCAGCGACACCTTGAGCTGGTGGTTCAGCCTCGATCGAATAGCGGTTGCGCTCTATGAGTATAAAGGTTGGATCGGGTACTGGTGGAGCCGGGCTATTCTCGGACAGTTTGACTGAGGGAACCAAATGCATCCTGCTACAGCATTCTTCACTGTTCAAATCCCCGATGATACAAACCACAATACCAGGCTACACATCAACATCGGAGCCTATTTCTGGCAGACGCTGGAAAGGCTGGCGCTTGTTCAAAATAGCGTTGTTGTGGAAAGTGGTGCTGCAACACTGGCATCGTTCGTGCTTGACGAAAAGTGATTTGGGTGTGTTTCATTTGAAACACACCCAATTGATTTACTGGAAGGCACCTGCGGCGGCTGCGCCCACGCCCAAGATGCCCAAAATGATGCCTGAAAGCACCATCGTGATGATCACGTTGGCGATCACGCCAATGATCACGATGATGGCCGTCGGGCCCCAATCCAGGTCGAGCGCTTCTTTGGCGGCAAAGAGCCAGGCCACCAGCCCGGCAATTGCGGCAATAAAGGCAATCGGAGCCAGGATGCAGGCCAAGAAGGGGATAAAGCCGAGAATGCCGATCACGCCGACGACGTTCCACACGTAGGCCAGGCCCAGGACGCGCACCATTTCGCCAAAATCGACCTCAGCCTTGAAGAACTGCTTGCCGATCCAGCTGATCAGAAATGCGCCCAGGGCAAACCCGCCCACGGACAAAATGATGGCGACGATCGATGCGATCAGCCACTGGCCAATGGCGCCGAAGCCATAGACAGGAAGCTGCCCGAGCTGATTGATCGCACTGATCACGACCACCAGCAGCCACGCCGTGTTGGTGAACTCGACGTCCCGCTCAACCTCGGCGTACACCTCTTTGCGAAACGTAAACGCGCCGATAATCCGATTCATTAACATGATGTTACCTCCTTTGGTTTAGGTGATGGATAAATTGGTCCATTTACAATACGATGTTAAAGCAATTTGTGTTGCAACTGCTAACAAGGTTAATAACACACAGGATGATAAAAAGTTGCCTTGTTGTTGTCAACATCAGGTTAACACATAGATGGTAGGCGGGTAGACTGTCCTCATTCCACACAGTATACCAAAAAAACGCTGACCTGGCAAAAAAAAAGGTGCAAAATTCCCAGACTTGCAGTATAATCCATATAGGTGATATGGTCCCGATTTGCAGGCATCCAGAATCAAGAGATGGGTGGAATGGCTCTTCAATGGAGGCATAACAGAATACGGTCGGGTATGTTGGCGCTTTGTTGGGCGTTGGCGCTGGTGAGTATGGGTTTGTTTGGCATTTTGCCGACGAGTTATGCGAACCAGTCTATTCAAGTCCAGCTCAACGAACACGAATTTGCTTTCGGGCAATATGTGCGGTTTCACCTCCAGGCAGCCGGCGATCGCCCGCTTCAGTCTGTGGTCCTGGCTTATCGAACCCTGGATACGCAAGGAACCATTGCCGAGGCGATTGAATTTGATTCAAGTCTGGCGATCGATCTGGACTATGTCCACGATATCCAGACCCGCTATATCCGCCCATTTGTCGAGGTCTCTTATTGGTGGACGATTCAAGATGTTGCTGGGGAGCAACTGATTACCGAGCCCAAAACGTTCACGTACCTTGACAATCGTTTTGACTGGGATATGCGGCAAGAAGGGGCGATTCGCCTCCATTGGTACCAGGGTGAACTCGCGATCGCTCAACAGGCACTGAACACGTCGCTGGCCGGACTGGAGCGTGCGCGTCAAGACATCCCTGTTGGCGAGATCACCAGACCGATCGATATCTATTTGTATGCCGATCATCGCGATCTGCAGGTGGCTTTGCCCGGACCGTTGTTGGTCGGAGAAGAGGCGCGAACGTTGTACGAAACCAATGTCATCCTGGTTTCTTTTTCTCCTCAAGCGGAAAACATTCCACGCTTACAGCGTGTCCTGCCGCACGAGATCACGCATACGTTGATCCACGAAGCAACACGAAACGACTTTGCGCGCATCCCGTTTTGGCTTACGGAAGGGTTGGCAACGTCGGTGGAATATGCGTTTATGCCGGACCCGAATGCGCAGCAGTTGATTCAAGACGTGATCGAGAACGATGACGTTATTCCATTCAGCACCTTGTGCGCCGCTTTTCCGGCCAGCCAGGAGCGTGCAAGGTTAGCTTATGCTCAGAGTGCCAGCTTGATCGGCTTTATTCGAGATACTCAAGGGCGGCAAAAGCTGCATGATTTGCTCGCTGCCTATGCGGACGGGGCAACGTGCGAAGGTGGTGTGCAGCGTGTGTTGGCACGCTCGCTCGATCGTCTTGAATCTGATTGGATAGAGAGCCTGGCTCCGCGCAGTAAATTGGGCGTCTTTTGGGATGAAAACGGTGCCTGGGTCATTTTGTTCTTCGTACTGGTCGGATTTCCCGCTTTTTTCCTGATCCCGGCGCGCGTACGCCCCTGAGGTAGCTTTTGTTATGAAACGACCGTCTAAAAGAAAGCACCATACGCTTGAGCACGCTCGTCAATTATCGAACCATGGTGCCGAATTGTTGCAGAACGGGCAGGTGCAAAAAGCGCTGCCGGTTCTGGAACAGGCCTACGAATTGATCCCTGACGATGTGCCCACGGCAGTCAACCTGGGTGGTGCCTGTGTGTTGGGCAAACGGTACAAACGGGCGATTGTTGTGCTGGAACGCGCCCGCGACCAAGAACCGGACAACGAGATGATTTGGATCAACCTGGGCGCTGCGTACCTGGGTAACCCGATATTGGCCCAAGATGAGCAGCAGCTCGATGCGATCGCAGCTTTCGAACGCGCAATCGAAATCAACCCGGTTGCCCAAAACGTACACTATAACCTGGGGTTGATCCATCGGGATCGAGGCGAGATCGAACAGGCAGCGGCACGGTTTCGGCAGGCGATACAGTCTAACCCGCTCGATCAACACGCTCGCAACGCGTTGCAGCGATTAAAAGGCCAAGACCCTGCGATAGAGTAGGAAAGTGCGTTGGAGCATTTACCCGACAAAAACCCGGAAACAACAAAGCAAGGCCGGATGCCTTCGTGGGTGAGTGTTGCTGCCCTGGTATTGTTGTCCATATTGGTGATCTTGGTTTTCTATCGCCTGGCTATCGTGTGGCGGGTGAGGGAACAAGCAGCCGTTCAACCCGCGCCGGCAACTAGCCCTGTCCCGGCAGATCAAATTGATGCCGAAACGTACAAAGCCTGGGGGTTGGCTGCACTGAACAGGCAAGAGTACGCACAAGCTGCTGCTGACCTGGGCGACGCAGTCCGGCTCGATCCCGGTGATGCCGAAGCACATTACCACCGCGCTCGTGCGTATTTTCTGATGGGTGAATATCAGCTTACACTTGAAAGCTTGGGCGCGGCAATTCAATTGCGACCCGATTATGCGGAAGCGTATTATTATCGGGGCGCGACCTATGCGGCATTGGGCGCTTACGAGCAGGCCATTGTCGAACAGACAACGGCCATTTCGCTCATTCCCGAGTTTCCCATGGCTTACCATCAGCGCGCAAGAGCGTACTTTATGCAGATGGAGTACCAGCTCAGCATTGCAGATTTTGATCGCGCTTTGCAACTCGATCCCGATTGCGGCGAATGTTTTTACGACCGCGCCCTGGCATGGCTGGCCTTGGAAAATTATGCTGCTGCTCAAGATGATTTGACGGAAGCGATTGCTTTTGCTCCTGATTGGGGGGAGGCCTATTATTGGCGTGGCAGCACACACTTTCGCCAGCAGCAATTTGAGCAGGCATTGGAAGACTATAATACGGCGATTGCGCTGATGCCCAGACATGCTCCTTCGTACCATGCACGAGGGATAACGCAGCGTAAACTGGGGCACAAGGATGACGCGATCGCTGATTTTGAGCGCGTTTTGACGCTGACGTTGGACCCTAATCTTGTGGCCGGAGCCAAGATGCAGCTAGATGAGTTACAATAGACACTATTTGTAGGAGGATACAAGAAAGAACCGTGAAAAAGGCTCAAGATGGACGTGTAAGAGTGAATGTCGCATTGCAGGTCGCCGGGATCGCGGCGCAAGTGACCTCGGCGCTGCAAGCCAACGATAGTGACCGGTGTGACGAGTTGGAAAGCAAACTGGCCTTGGCGCAAAGCCATCTCGATCCATTGGATGCGCCACCGGGCTTGGTGCCCTTTATCGACGTGATGCGAGGTGTGTTGCGTGGCGATGACGTTTCGGCACGTGCAGGTGGCCTGCCACCATCGTATCGAGCGGTGTATGAACAGGTGGTCGATTCGATCCAGAACGAGCCGGATGAAGGTGAATTGACCGTTCGCGAAGTGATGGATCAGATGGCGAACAACGTGATTGCGGTGATGCAAGCGGGCACCTTTGATCAACGGCAGCAAATGGTTGACGTGTTGTTCAAAATGCAGCAAGAATCTGAGCAACGGCCTCACCTGGCACCACTTGCGGATCTGGCCCAGGCCGCACGAATTCTAATTGAAGGTGGCGATCCATCTGCCATCGTGTCCGGGCTGCCGGGACCATACCGAGAACGGTGGGATCGGATTGCACTGGCTCTCGAAATCGACTAGTCCGGGGGAGTATGTCCTTGAGGATCTGGAGCGGATGGATGGGCCAATAGTGCGCGCATCTGTTCGAGATCCTCAGGCGTGTTGACGTTAAAAAAAGAGCGCTGCTGGGGATCGTACTCGAGGATTTCTCGTTCTTGAATGTAGCGGATGTGCATTCCCTCAAAGGCGTAGCGGATGCGATACTGTTTTGATAGGATATGCTTTTCAAACGCATACCGACAGGAACGGGCGTAGAGGGCATGCAAAGGCTCCAGGTAATTTCCGATGCGGGGGATAATGACATCGTAACCCGATGAATCCATTTGGCCGTTGTCCTGGCATAGTGAGATCATGTAGCGTAATAGATCGACGTTTAGAAACGGCATATCACAACCAACGACCAATCCGTACGTTGTCTGAATTGCATCCAGTCCGGTGTGCAATCCACCCAACGTGCCTGCGCCCGGGTAAATGTCTTTTACCATTGGTAGGTTTAAAAAGGTCAACGTTTCGGGGCAGTTTGTTACCAGAATGACCTGGTCGACGAGCGCGCTGAGCGTGCGGGCGACGCGTTGGATCAGGGGTTCACCCAGAACCTCGATCATGGTTTTGTCTTTTCCCAGCCGCGTGCTGCTTCCTCCTGCCAAGATGATGCCGCTTGTGTTTTGCGTCTGTATCACTGTTTTCTCCGATGCGGGATCTGCCAGGCGCGCAGTTCAATAAACGTTTCTACACAAGTATACCCGTGTTGCTCGACAAGGCAAGAAACGATCTCGGCTCGCAGCTCTCAGTGCGAGACCGTTGCGAGAACAGTTGCTTCATTTTGTTAAAGGGGATGTATGTCTTTGGATATGAGTCAAGAGAATGGTGCGGGGCTAATGTGGCCCATTCAGCGCATCCTGCAGGACGAACGACAAGAGATGAACACGCCAGTCGTGCTTGAAGAGCCGCTCGAAATTGTCGTGAACGGGCTCAGCATCGCCACATTGATGCGTATGCCGGGGCAGGAAAAAGAACTGGCTGCGGGGTTTTGCGTCAGCGAAGGCTATGTGCGGCGTGTGCAAGACATTTTGCTCATCCACCACTGCGGCCTCGGGCACCCGGCTCCGGGTGAGTCTGTAACAGGAGAGATACTCGAGTCGCGTAACCGGATCGAACTGCGCGTGGTCGAGCAGGGATTCTCACCTCCGGCCCGCCCGGAGGTGATGCGGTTGATCCGCTCCGGATGTGGCGCGGCCGATGTGTCGGCGATGAGTGCGTCCTTGCCACGTATCAACCAACCTTTGACCGTTCCTTCTGCCGTGCTCTTGGGACTGGGAAAAGCGATGCGCGATGATCAAACCGTTCACCAGCAAGTGGGAGGCACGCACGCAGCGGCTGTTTTTCATGCAGATGGGCGGATCGTGGCACTGAGCGAGGATATTGGACGGCACAATGCCGTGGATAAGGTGATCGGCAGCTGCCTGTTTCGCGGCGTGCCGCTAGGCGACAAGGTATTGGTCACGTCTGGACGGGCCAGCTATGAAGTGGCGGTGAAAGCAATCCGGGTTGGATTGCCGATCATTGCCACCATCTCGGCGCCGACAGCATTGGCCGTGCAGTTGGCCCAGGATCGCGGACTGACGTTGATCGGCTACCTGCGCGGCGGGCGGATGAATGTGTATACACACGCCAGGAGAGTGGTGAACGTGCAGGGCAATGACCCCTTTCCACCATGCGACGTGCAGGATCAGATCAAGCGCTAGTTCAGAGAAGGCATACGCCCTTCGTGACAGCGCCCGCAGCCCACCATCGGTTCGGCTACCGTCTCCTTGGCATAAGTACAGAATGCCTTAACCTTGACCTGCCTGAACAGCAGCCAGCGCCAGCCTACCCACGCCGTCAATACCATATTGGGGCAGGCGTTGGCTCTCAAGATCGCCGGAACAGGGCACGTTTTGCACAACTTGGGCCGCCACGGCTGTGAATCGGGGTTGTTTTGAACAAGGCGGCATTCTTGTACCGAACGGCCGCGGTGAAAGTCCTGGTAATAGAACCTGCATTCTATGCCAGCAGGGGTTCGCATCGTATCACTCCTCAGATCCGGTTTCCTGGTTTACAATGGGCAGGGTCATGGCAAAGGTACTGCCTCGACCTACCTCGCTTTCGACCCAAATCTGGCCCCCGTGCGCTTCAACGGCCATCTTGCAAAAGGGGAGGCCCAGTCCTGTTCCCACGCGGCGGCCTTTGATGGACTCGATCTGCTGGAACATTTCAAAGAGGCGCGACTGTGATTCAAGGGGAATGCCCGGCCCGGTGTCGGTGACGCCGAGTTGGATCGTTTTGTCGCCGGGTTCAGTGCCATTTTGGGCCCACAGCTGGATGCGCCCGTTATCTGGTGTAAACTTGATGGCATTGTCGAGCAGGTTGTTCAAGACACGCCCAATGAGTTGGGGATCCACGAGCAGCGGCGGCAGCGTTTCCTCTGCCGAGAGTTCCAGCGTGATGTGCGCCTCGTCAGCCAGTGATGTGAGCCGGATGGCGACCTCTTGCAACAACTCTCTGGCCGAAACAGGTTCGGGATGTAGGGGCAGCTTGTCACTTTCAAGTTTGCTGATGTCGAGCAGTTCGTTGACCATGCGCAACATACGATCGCTTCCATTTTGTGCCATTTCCAGCAGCCTGTCGAACTGCTCTTCCTTGCCGGACTTGAAGGATCGCTTCATCAAGGCCAAACTGCCCATCACGGCTGTAAGTGGAGATCGCAAATCGTGGACCAGCATATGGGTCATATCGTCTTTCAACGTGGCCAATTCCACTTCTTCGGTAATGTCACGGAAAAAGAGCAGCCAGCCAGCGATCGTGCCTTCTTGACGCCGCACCGGCACCAGGGTGCGCTCGATGTGCCGTCCTGGTGAGGGCGGCAATGGCGCGAGCGCAAACATGGCCTGTTTTTGCCGGGCTGCACCCTCGGACAGGACTTTACAGTCAGCCTGGAACGTTTCGGGGGTGTAGCCAATCAACGTAATCGGCGATTGCTTGCCATCAAATTGCGGTTGATCGAGCGGTTTCCCGATCAATTCCAGTTGAACAAGGCCCAAAAAATCGGCCAGTGTGCGGTTAACAGCCAGCACATTCCAGTCCAGGTCCAGCAACAAGATGCCTTCGCCAGCGGTTCTAAGGATCGAATCGAGTTCTTGGACACGGCGGCTCAACGCCTCATCCGTTCTCTCGTACAGGCGAGCGTTTTGAATGGCGACCGCGGCCTGGGCAGCAATGGTGAGCAGGACATTTTGATTGGAAACGTCGTACGCTCTTGGCGTTGAATAGGACTGCACGGCGATGATGCCAAGTGGCTCGTCTCCAGCCAACATAGGTACTCCCAGCCAGCACGATGCCGGTTGTCCAATGTGTTCGATGCCCAGCCCGCGTACGGTCTGTTCGACATCCTGGCGGATTAAAAGCGGCGCTTTTGTATTCAAGACGTGTTCTGTCAGCCCATGGCCCATCTGCCGGGGGCGCCACTGGACGGGTTCGCCACGCTCAACGGCCAGAGGAAACGATACTTGGCTGAGTTGTGGATTGAACAAGGCGACGTAAAAGTTCTCGGCAGGCATCAACTGTGCGGTCTGGGCATAGATAGCCGATACAATCGTCTCGATATGCAAACTGGCACTGAGCGCCCGTCCGACAGCCTGAAGGCTGTCCAACTCTTTTACGCGGCGTTCGAGCCGCTGGCTGGCCGAGTCCAGGCTGTGGGTGATGAGCGAAGCGACAATGAGCACGAGGGCAAAGAGGACAAACTGGATCACGCCCAGCTTGCTGTAAACGAGAGCCATCAATGGCGAAAAGATCAATGGCGCGCCTTCGTAGAGAAGCAGATTGGGCAGAGAGTGCAGATAGGATTGCAATGCCACGCGCCCACGCACTGCGATATGGACGCCGGCAACAATGCCGTTCGTGCACCAATACGCCAGCCCCAGGCAGACCAACGGCAGAAAGAGAGCGAGTGGCGTCGAGGTCAAAGGCGGCCTGCCGTCCAAAAGCTGGAACGCCGCGCCGCCGGCCAGGATACTGAGCGAATGTATGGCCGTATTGGCACAAGTCACGGCAATCAGCCCCAGCAAACTTCCAGCAGGTCGCTCACCAAGCCGTTTTGTCTGCCAGTAGCGGACGGCGCCATGAATGATCGCGCCGACAAATGCCACCCATCCCGCCGGGACAAGGCCCAATACCAGGTAGGTGGCCACGGCCGTCATGGGCATCAACGACACCCACCCCTGGGCCACGCGCACGCCAAAGGTGATGGTAAAGACGATCAAGATGCCGAACAAAAGTCCCGGGAGCAGATCCGCCGGCTGAGGTGGTATCCGGATTGTCAGCCAGATCAAGAGTGTCAGGGTGAGCGAGCCTGTCATCATATAGATGGCATACCGTCGTTCGTTTTTCATCGGACCGACCTCTAACCTTGCTTGAGCTTATCGAATGTTTATTTTAGCCAGAGTGAGTGCATCCCCAATAGGGCTATCGTTTTGCAGGATAGGTAATCGCGGCTCGCCGCTAATATCGTACATCCCCACCAACAGTTGGTATGTGCCAGGCGGTGTCGACGCGGGCACCAGCACGCCGTAACGATCGGGGAAAACGCCCTGCTCCGGCTGCCAACCGGTCGTCATATTGATGCCATCACCCGGCTCGCCGTCAAACTGGGCGACGATCTGCCCGCCGGCGTCGACCAGGTGTAAAAACGTTTTGTAGCGCCCGCCGGGAACGTCGAGCGCTTCCCAAAACAAGGTGATCTGGACAATATCACCCCGCTGTATCGTTTCGGGCGCGAGCGTGTAACCACGCAAGGCGATCGATTCTCCCAGATGTACGCCATCCAATGAATATGCCATCTTGACCGTCGCCAGATCTTGCGGCACGGCATACATCACCAGACGCACGTCGCCGTACCATTCGTCCATCGCCTTAAAGCTGTTCGTTTCCAGCCAGCGCTCGACGATGCGCTCCGGATCGCTTTGTTCGGCAGCCCAATAGAGCACAAAGAGGCGATCGTGACGGGACGCGATCTCGTTCAACTCGGCGACAACCTCTGCCTCGACCGGCGGGCGGGTGCGGCAGAGTGGATATACCGGGGCGCGGCCGGGACGCGGTGGATAATAGTATGTGAATACTTCCCACTGGTTGGGGGCATTGAGCAATACCGCGTCCCCCTCGCGCCCTATACGGGTGATCAATTCGGCGATGCCCCGATAGTCACTGCGCGCATAAGCTGGGTCCTCGTAATAGTTGTACAGCGAACGGGCTGCGCCTACGGCGACCAGACTCAACCCAAGCAGCAACCACATGCGATGGCTCAGATCTTGTTTCTGCCCCGACGTTTGCTCCAACTGGGCGATGCCGTTGCCAGCCAGGATGCAAAAGGCTGGACTGGCGACCAGAAAAAACTTGGGCCGGTACGCAGGTCGCCCGGTCAAGGTCAGTGCGACCATCATGATGATTGGCGCCAGGGTGAGCAAGATCAAGGTAAGGGTGTGAATCGTGGACTGTTTGCGCGAACGCGATGGCGTGCTTGGGGCCAGGCCTCCCCACGCGCCAAAGATAAAGAGTCCGACCATACCGACGATCAGCCATTTGGTCAAATCGTCATCGGGAACTGTTTCGCCGACGCTGAGCAATTTGAGTGCCTGTGAGACAATAAACGAGATGGAATGGCTCGCACTGATCGCGCCATAGCTGAAAATCTTGTTCCAGGCAATGGGCAGCCAGGGCAGGTACAGAACGATCGCCAATGTGTGCATGCTCAGCCACCAGATGGCAGACCGCCACCAGTCAGGTCTGCCGCGGTTTCCAATCCACCATACCAGCCAGGCGACGTTGAACGCGGCGATGACGATCGGAAAGGAATAGTGGGTCCACAAGCCCATGGCGATCGACAACGTATAGGCGACGCTCCACCAGACACGCTGCCGCTGGTTCTCCGCGTCAAACCAGCCTGCCAAGGTATAGGTCGCTGCGATGCCCCAGAATGCGACCAGGATGTACATGCGCACTTCTTGCGAGTAGACGATCTGAAACGGCGAGACGGCTGCGCAAAACGCCGCGAGCCAGCCCGCGCGCGCGCCAAAGAGACGGCGTGCCAGCAGATAGACCAGGGCCACGACCAACACACCAATGACGACCGACAGCGCCCGCACAGCGACTTCACTCTGTCCAAAGAGTTTGGCCCAGCCCCATAACAAAACGTAATATCCAGGAGGGTGCACATCTGCCCGTGCAGCATCGATCACCAGGGACAACGACCGTTCGGTGAGACGAACGCTATTCCCCTCATCGGCCCACAGGCTCTGCGAGGTGAGATTGACCACGCGCAAGGCAATCGCAATGACAAACAAGGCGATGATGAACGCACGCAGACGGGCATTTTGTGCCCGCGTTGCAGGTTTTATCGCCGGAAAAGTGCTTTCTTGCTCAACCGGTGGCTGTTTTCTTTTTGACGGTCTTGATATTCGTCGACGTGTCATTGTTGTGTTTTTCGAATGCGCTTGATATCGCCTCCCTTGGCGATCTGAAAGGCGTCCAGATCGCGGGCGATAAACGTATTTTCAAATAGTCCCTCTGCTTCGGCGAGCACGTCTCGTTCATAATACCGCCGGGAGATGTGGGTCAGGATAAGTGCGGTCACATGGGCATCGCGAGCCAGTTCGGCAGCCTGGCGTGCGGTGAGGTGACCAAACTTACGTGCCATATCTCGATCTTGATCCAGGTAGGTGGCTTCGATGACCAGCGCGTCTGCATTTTCAGCGACTTGCACCAGGTTCTTGGTCGTACTCGTATCGCCGACAAACACCAGCCGTGCTCCAGGCTGTTCCGGTCCCAATACGTCTTCGGGGCGGACGATGGTGCCATCGGCCAGCGTGATGGCTTGGCCTCGCACCAATTTTCCCCGTTCGGGGCCGAATGGTACGCCCATAGCATCTGCCTTGTCGGCGAGGAATGGATGTCGCGATTTTTCTTCGAACGTATAGCCAAAACATCCGGGGCCGCGATGGAGAACGGGAAAAGCCGAAAGCACAAAACTGTCATCGTGGAGCAGTGTGCCTGTTTTGACGTCGTACAGTTCGATCTCGAGTGGGCGCTGATCGGTCCCAAAAACGACATCCATCAGCATCTTGACGCGCTCTAGAGCCCAACGCCCTCCCCAGATCTCGATCCGGTCGTTGGCTTCCCACCGTCCAAAGGTTGAGGCAATGCCCCCCAAACCGAGGATGTGATCCAGGTGTCCGTGAGTAAGCAATATCCGATCCAAGCGGCGAAACCCGAGCCCGCTGCGCAGCAGCTGCCGTTGTGTGCCTTCACCACAATCGACCATAAAGCGGTATTCCTGATAGAGCACCATTGCTGAAGAAAGGCCTCGATGGATAGATGGCGCCGAGGCCGATGTACCCAAAAATACAAGTTCGAACATTCAGTTTCCTTATACGCGCAACTGCCCCAGGGCCTCAAATTCTCGCGCGCCACTGTCGTGAAACCCAAGGGTGTGCGCCAATCGTTTGGAAAACTCGTTACTTTCAGCCACGGTGTATATCGGCAGCAAGCCGGCTTTGAGCAAGGCGCTCACGCTGGAAACAGCAACAGCCCTTCCCCACCCTCGGTGTTGAGATTCAGATTCCACGTACACGTACAGTTCGGCCATTTTGTCTGAACGCCAATTGATACCTGCAGCGGCCGCGACCTTGGAGCCCGAACGGATCTCAAATCGGAAAGGGTCCTTGCCAGGTTGGACCATTGCGTTGACCACTTGGCGGAAGGTGGATGGATCCAGCGTATAAACGTGATTGATCTGCCAGCGTTCTAACAGCATGGTTTCTTGGATAGCCTCTTGCATGGATGGCAGGCCGATCACCCTATATGGCCGTTTCGGGCTCAGTGCCTGGCGCAAGACGTGATCGGCTGTTTGTTGCCAGGCACGTACAATGACCAACGGCACAAACAGATCCTGACCGGTTTGACAAACGGCAACAAAGGCATCTGCCCGCCCGGTTGGCGTCATATGCACCGTCAATCGAGTCCGCCGAGCGTCATGCCACAGGGCATAATAAGCCGGCAGCGCATCCTGGGGATCGGTGGGCGCAAGCAACGGCCGGATCAACTGCCGCTGCTCATCAATCGTTCGCTTTGAACTCATCGCGGTCCGCTCATTCACTTGCGGCAAACACACCCACAATCTGCCCATAGTACAGGCGATGGAAATCGTCTCGCGGATAGGCACGATTGCGAATGTCGGGCAGTAACGTATCGGGCTGAAGGTCGTTCCAGTGCACCACCTGGCATTCGTAGACCAGCGGGCAGTCATCAATGGTGATACAATTCACGCTCTGGCCTGTTGATGTGGCAACCTGGGCCAGCTTGTCGACCTCGCGCCCGCTACGCGAGCCGCATAGCGCCACGTAGCCTTTCATCTCCGGCGTAGGCACGTTTACGGTAAATACCTTTGATTCTTCGATGAATTGATAAGTGTAGCGCGATGGGCGCACCATCACAATCATTGTAGGCAGCCCCCAGATGACACCTACCGTGCCCCAGCCGATGGTCATCACGTTCGATTTTCCATCGCTGCGCGTCGACGCCAGCAACAAGCCACCGTGAGCCAATTTGTCCAGCGTTCGATCAAGTTGAAATGTGTACGGAACCTCTTTGCGTGCCATATGCACCCCTTCTATTTGGATTGGACTATCAAGTTGGCATTTTACCATAGGAAAGCAGAAAATACAATCATCTCTTGAGTGCGTCTCAGCGATTTGCGCAGCAATAAAGAATGGGCGACTTGGCCCATCCGTTGCAGGCATCCCATTCTATATTGCTGGTAAATTTGACAATTCTTTGAAATTCTGCTATCATGTTTTATACAAGATGAAGCGAGATTCCAAGTTGATGTATAAAGCAGAGCCCTGGACTTGTTAGTCCGGGGCTCTGCTTGTTTTTGAGCAGGTGTCTCTTGGCAGCTTGCTTCCGGAAACATCTAGTCTATGCCATATTTTTATGAAAATGTGGTGGAAAAGGAAAATCAGATATGGGTAAGAACATTTACGTCGGCAACTTGAGTTATGATACGACCGAGGGCAGCCTGCAAGAGCTGTTTGAGACACATGGTGAGATCACCTCGGTCAACGTGATCACCGATCGCGACACGGGACGTCCTCGAGGCTTTGCGTTTGTGGAAATGGCGACGGAAGAAGCGGCTCAGGCTGCGATCGCGGCCTTGAACGGCCAGGAAATAGATGGCCGGGCGCTAACGGTGAACGAAGCCAAACCCCGCGCACCACGTTCGGAAGGGCGAGGGAACCAGCGACGCAGATGGTAATGGCTTTCGAGCATACCATCTAGTGCACAATCAGGGGACCTTTTCGGGAATGACCGGCTTTTTTATGAGCGCAGATTTTATTCCGGCTAGGTCTTCTGGTCAAGCACTAGGTCGCCGTGATCTGACATCAAAACGAGCCAGACGCAGAGAGCGAGCAATCACAGATTGCAGAGTCACGTCATAACAGAGCGCTCATACGGCATCGGCCTGGTATAGAAAAAGGACGTTATCATCCTATACCAGGCATTGTCCGTTGTCATCGACGCGCATCTCGTTTCTTCGTGCTTTATTGATCGACCACCGAGCCGTCGACGTGCAGGCGGGTGACGATCTGGCGCGGCTTGTACGGGAATCGCTTCGCTGCGTCTTCAGCGAGCTCGATGCCGATGCCCGGCGCATCGGGAATCAGCAAAAAGCCGTTTTCGACCTGGAGCGATCCCTTGACGATCTGGCTCTTGGGCGGCTCCAGCTCGCCCTTGGGATATTCCTGGATCGCAAAGTTGGGGATGCAGGCTGCGAGCTGCAAACAGGCGGCCGTGCTCACCGGGCTGAGCGGATTATGCGGCACCACGCCGGCATGGTGTGCTTCAGCGAGGGCGGCGATCTTTTTGCAGTGGGTCAGCCCGCCGGCCATACACACGTCGGGGCGCACGTACTGCACCGCGCCGCGCGTCAACAGCGCCTCGAACTCGTAAATGGTGTGCAGCCGCTCGCCGGTGGCGATGGGAATGTGCACATTTTGCGCGACCAGGGCCATAGCGTCCAAGCTGTCGGGCAGGATCGGGTCTTCGTAGAAAAAGGGGTGGTAGGGCTCGATGCCGCGCGCCAGGACGATCGCCTCGTGCGGGGCCAGGCGGCGGTGGATCTCGATGCACAGGTCGACCTCGCTGCCCACCGCCTCACGGTACTGGCGCACAGTCTCGATCGCGTCGCGCATCTTGTCGACGTGGGTCTTGAAAAAGGGTCTGTCGCGCGCTTCGTCCAAAAAGGGCGTCAGATGGCCGACGGCGGTAAAGCCCATCTCTTTGGCCTCGATGCAGCCCTGGATCAGTTTCTCCTTGGTGTTGCCCAGGACATGATAATAGACCCGCGCTTTGTCGCGGCATGGCCCACCGAGCAGTTGGTAGGCCGGCACACCGAAATGCTTGCCGGCGATGTCCCACAGGGCAATGTCGATCGCGCTGAGCGCGCCCATAATCGCTGCGCCGCGAAAATGCGTCCAGCGATAGAGATACTGCCAGTGATGCTCGATGCGCAGCGGATCCTGGCCGATCAGGTAGGCCTTGAATTTCTCCACCACCGCCGCGGATGGCTCCAGGTAGCCCCACGCGCCCGATTCGCCCAAGCCGACAATGCCCTCGTCGGTGTGTACCTGGACAAAGAGGTAGCGGTCCACAAAAATCGTCTTGACGTCGGTAATCTTCATCTCATATCCTCTCTTGGCATCTTTAGCAGCCTGGCGTAGGGGCGAGCCTCGTGCTCGCCCAAAGGGCAACCATGCGGGATTGCCATTTTGAGAAACCAGGTTTGAGCAATCTACCGAACAAAGCCCTGGGTTTGATTTACAGATCGAGCAGGTAGGCCGGCGTCTGTCCTGCCATCCGGGCAATGTCTTGCCGGCTCAAGCCGCTGTTTTCGAGTTGCAACAAATACGCGCGCAGCCCATCCACTGGCCTGGGGTTATCCACCTGTCCAAAATCGGTCGCCAGCACGGTCGACGCGGCGCCAACCGCGCGGATGTTGGCAACCAGTTCGTCCTGGCTGATTTGGCCGCTGGCGACCGGGAAAAAGCAGCGCTCAAAGAACAGGCCCTCGCCGGCAAACTGCTGCTGGACGTGCTGCGGCATCCTGGAGGAAAGAGATTCAGGGTGCGTAATAAGAATCTTGCGCAGGCCCATCTGCCTTGCCAGGTCGACCAGGGCAATGATTTCTAGGATGGAAAGGTGTCCCGTGCTCAGGACAGCGTTGCTGTCGCG
>JAFGJF010000425.1 GCA_016929205.1 Anaerolineae bacterium | reverse complement strand
GCTGCGCCAGTCGCCGCTGCTCAACGAGACGCTAGCCAAGCAGTACACCGAATACGATCCGGACAAGGCCAATGAAATGCTGGATGCGATCTTGCCCAACAAGGACGGCGAAGGGTTCCGCCTGCGCCCGGACGGCGAGTCGTTGGGCATCGTCGCTGAGGTGACGGCTGGACAACAAAACCGCATCGACTCGATGGAGTTGATCAAACAATACTGGGCAGCAGTCGGAATCCGGATCGTGGTCCAGACTGAGGACCGCTCACTGTTCTACGAACGCAAGAACGCCTGGGAGCACGACCTGTCGGTATGGGGCGGTGACGGTGGCATGGACGTCGTCCTGGAGCCGCGCTGGTACTTCCCATACACCAACGAGTCACTCTATGCCGTGGGGTGGCAGCAGTGGTACAACACTCTCGGCAAAGAGGGTGTTGAGCCCCCCGAGGCAGCCAAGAAACAGATGGATCTGTACGACAAGCTCAAGATCACGGTAGGTACTGATGCGCAGAACGAGATCATGAAAGAGATCCTGCAGATCGCCCAGGAGCAGTTCTGGGTGATGGGCACCTTTGTCGGCGGCCCCGGCTACGAGGTCTGCAAGAACAAGTTCCGCAACGTGCCGAACCCCAACCTGGGTTCATGGCTCTACCCGAACCCGGGTCCGCAGAATCCCTGCCAGTACTACTGGGAGAGTTAATTATGAATACCGTAGGGGCGCGGAACGCTGCGCCCCTACGCATTATCCGAGAAGGAGAGCACGCATGATACAGTATGCTCTGCAGCGCTTTTTGCTCATGATCCCCACCCTGGTGATCATCTCGCTTGTCTCCTTTATCGTCATTCAATTGCCTCCCGGCGATTTTTTGACCACCTATGTTGCGCGTGTAGCCGAGCAGGACGGTATGGTCGACGAGGCATTGGTTGCGGCGCTCAGACACCGCTATGGGCTTGACCAGCCGCAGTATATGCGTTATCTCCGATGGATCGGCAACATTTTGCAGGGTGAGTGGGGCCACTCGCTGGAATGGGACCGGCCGGTCAAGGAGTTGATCTTTGGCCGCATCGGTTTAACCTTTGTCATTTCGCTGACGACGCTGCTGATGGGCTGGGCGATCGCTTTTCCCATCGGCATCTATTCGGCGGTTAAGCAGTATTCGATCGGCGACTATGCCTTTACCGCAATTTCGTTTATCGGGGTAGGCATTCCAAACTTTTTGCTGGCCCTGGTGTTTATGTACGTGGTATTCAAATGGTTCAACTATAACGCCGCTGGCCTCTTTTCGCCCGAGTTCCAGGAAGCGCCATGGACGTGGGGCAAATTGATAGATTTACTCAAACATCTCTGGGTGCCGGTGTTGATCCTGGGTATTGGCGGCACAGCGGGGCTGATCCGCACCATGCGCGCCAACTTGCTCGACGAGCTGCACAAGCCCTATGTCAACACCGCGCGGGCCAAGGGATTGGGTGAAAACCGGTTGATCTTTAAATATCCGGTGCGCGTAGCCCTCAACCCCTTTGTGAGCACCGTGGGTTGGGCGCTGCCCGGCCTGATCTCGGGCACGACGATCGTGTCGATCGTCTTGGGATTGCCCACCACCGGGCCACTGCTGCTGCGCGCCTTGCAAGCGCAAGATATGTACCTGGCCGCGAGTTTTTTGCTGCTGTTGAGCGCGCTCACCGTACTCGGCACCTTTATTTCCGATGTTCTGCTGGCCTGGCTGGATCCGAGAATCCGCCTGGGCAGATGAGTTTTTTGGCTCACCACCGGCTTGTCGCACTCAACAAGGAGTCAAAATCATGGTAATGGAAGAGCTAGACACGGGAACGGTGCGGAATCCAGCTTTGCAGGGCGTAGTTATGCCGCGCGAAGAAGAGCGCGTTTACGTTGCCTCGCAGTGGCAGTTGATGCGTTGGCGTTTCAAAAAGCACAAAATGGCCGTGTTTGGTATGATCGTGTTGATCATCCTGTATATCGTGGCCATTTTTTGTGAATTTTTCTCGCCCTACGATCCGCTCAAGTTTGACCCCAAGCTGATGTTTGTGCCGCCGCAGCCGATCCATTTTCGCGATGAGAATGGCTTCCGTGCACCTTTTCTCTATGGCATCAAACAGCAGGTCGATCCGGTCAGCTACCGTCGGACTTATGTGACAGATACCGCGCAAGTGTATGCGGTCAAGTTGTTCGCCAAAGGCGATCCGTATAAACTGTGGGGAGTCATCCCAAGCGATATTCACCTTATTGGCACCGAAGGCAATGGAGGGCCTTTGCACCTGATGGGCACGGACCGCATGGGGCGCGATATCCTCTCGCGCCTGATCACTGGCGCGCGCATCTCGTTGTCGATCGGGTTGGTAGGCGTTTTTGTAAGCTTGATGCTGGGGATCATCATCGGCGGCTTTTCTGGCTATTATGGCGGCATCGTTGACGTGATCTCGCAACGTTTGATCGAATTCTTGCGCGGCGTGCCGACCCTGCCGCTGTGGATGGCCCTCAGTGCTGCCGTGCCGCCTTTCTGGTCGCCGATCAGGGTTTATTTCGGGATCACCGTGGTCCTTTCCCTAATCGGCTGGACAGGCATGGCTCGTGTGGTGCGCAGCAAGTTCCTGGCCCTGCGCGAGGAAGATTTTGTCATGGCTGCCAAACTGGCCGGCGCGAATGAATTCCGCATCGTCATCCGGCACATGGTGCCTTCGTTCCTCAGCCACATCATCGCTTCAGTGACACTGGCCATTCCGGGGATGATTCTGGGCGAAACCTCGCTCAGTTTCATCGGCGTAGGGCTGCGCCCGCCGGTGGTCAGTTGGGGAGTGATGCTGCAAGAGGCGCAGCAACTCAGCTCGGTAGCCCTTTCGCCCTGGCTACTTGCTCCCGGGATCACTATCGTCCTGTCGGTGCTTTGTTTTAACTTTTTGGGCGATGGCTTGCGCGACGCTGCTGACCCCTATTCGAGATAGTCACGCGCATCGAATCCAGTGCTGCTGATGACTGAGCAAACCCGGCTCTCATGTTACCTTGGTTCACCATCTTTCGAATTCTATGGCAAGCGCAGGTATATGCCTACGCTTGTTTTCTTTTCAGGAGAAAGAGCCTATGTTAAGCAGGTATAACCCAGTCGACATTCAATGGGCCTTGCAGGCCGCTTCTGCACCGCCCCCTTTTCCGCCTGCGTCAGAGCGCACGGCCTGGACGCAAATTGGCCACGATTTAGGAGCATCGGCGCTATCCGAGATTGTTGCCCAGGCTGAAACCGCAGCTCAGACCGAGATCCCTGCTTTACCGGCAACGTTGTACCTCGAATATGCTCGCAACGGCCAGCGCGAGGGTTACCAGCAGCCGCGTAGCGATCGGCGTGTGCTGCTCTGGCAGTTGGTCCTGGCCGAATGCCTGGAGATGCAGGGTCGTTTTCTCGATCCAGTCCTCAACTTGGCCTGGGCGATCTGCGAGGAAAGCAGCTGGGTCTTGCCCGCCCACCAGAGTGTGCTTGCTGAGATGACCTATCCAGTCATCGACCTCGGCGCAGCGGCAACGGCACTCGAACTGGCCGAGCTCGATCTGCTGCTCGGTCCCCAGCTCGACCCGGCGCTGGCCTCACGGATTCGTTACGAAGTTAACCGGCGCATTCTCACCCCCTACCTGACCCGCCACGATCACTGGTGGCTGTACAACACCCACCGCCGCACCGTAAATAACTGGACGGCGGTGTGCAACGCCGGCGTTGCCGGCGCCGCCCTGTATCTGGAACCGGATCCGGCGCGGCTGGCTGAGATTCTGTCCCGCGCACTGCGCTCAATGGATGATTACCTGGTCACCTTTGACCCCGACGGCGGCTCGACCGAAGGGCCGGGCTATTGGAATTATGGCTTTGGCAACTATGCGCTGTTTGCACATCTGGTAGAGCACTTTACGAGCGGCGCGGTCGAGATGTGGGGAGAACCACTATCACCCAAGGCTGCGCGCTTTCCGCTGCGCACCCTGCTCACACCTGGCCTATACGTCAACTTTTCCGACTGCGACCAGCACGTCACGCTCAACGCCTCGCTGCTCACCTACCTGGCCCGCCGCCTGGACATTCCCGACCTGGAACGGTTGGCCATCGACCAACCGACGCATCGCTACCATCAAACGCTTAGTTGGGGTTTACGCAGCCTGTTCTGGCAGCCAAAGACCCAAGAGCACTTCATCCCCGCAGCACACGATTGGTTCAGCGGCCAGATGTGGATGGTTGCCCGCGTTGATCCGGCCGCCCCCAACACCCTGGTGCTGGCGGCCAAGGGTGGCCACAACGGGGAGATGCACAACCAGAACGACGTGGGCAATATCATCATTCACCTCAACGGCGAGTCAGTGATCCCTGACATTGGACGGGGACGCTATACCAAATTCTATTTTGGCCCACAGCGCTACGAGCATTTGGCCAACTCGTCGCTGGGCCACTCGGTGCCCGTACCCAACGGGCAAGCTCAATTGCCGGGGAAAGAGTATGCAGCAACCTTGCTCGATCACCAGGCGACAGCCGAAATAGACTTGATGGTAATCGAACTCAAAGACGTCTATCCCGGAGAGGCCGATCTGGCCTCACTCAAGCGGACAATCGCGCTGCACCGCGCCACAGCAGGTAGTTGGGTCGAGCTGGTCGACGAGGTGCGCTTTGCCACCCGGCCGGGCACGATGGAAAGCGTGCTCACCACCTTTGCTCAGGTTGAGATTGACGACACATCAGTGCTGCTGCGAGGCGAAAAAGCCGGGCTGCGTGTGGCATTCGATCCGGCAGGGGTGACCCCTTCCCTCAACACAGTCGAGAACGTCGACCTGGCTGAAGGCCCGCGCGACGTATATCGCGTCTTGTTTACGCTCAAACAACCTGTTCATACAGCCAACATCCGGCTGTGTATCACGCCGGCCTGATCGCACAGATAGACAACAATGCCCAACTTGATGTCTGTTATGCTTGGCGACTTGGCGTGAGGCCATTTTCACAAAACAAAGGAAAAAGATGCTGAAACCACGCCTTTCTATGAACATCAACGCCGAACCCAGCGACGATCAACTCTTGTTCGCCCAGCAGCTCGGCGTCGATTGTGTCTATACCTGGGTCAAACCCGAACAGAGCAACGCCACCTTTTTAACTGCGTTGCGCGAGCGGGTTGAATCCTACGGGCTGTGCCTGCACAATGTGGGCAATATGAATGTCGGCAAATCGGACAAGATTCACCTCGCCCTGCCCGGACGCGATGAGATGATCCGACAATTTCAGGATTTCGTCCGCGCCTTGGGCCAGGCCGGCATCGGCATAACCACCTTCACCTGGGAACCGACACAGGTCTGGAGCTCCGAACCGGGCGAGACGCGCGGGGCCAAGACGCGCCGTGTCGACCTGGACGAGATGCGCCAGCGCCCATACACCCACGGCCGCGCCTACAGCGATCAAGAGATTTGGGACAATTTCACCTACTTTATCGGGAAAATGGTGCCGGTGTGCGAACAGGCCGGCGTCCGTCTGGCGTTGCATCCCAACGATCCCCCATCACCGTACCCACTTGGCGGCATCCCCTGCCTGATCCACAGCTTTGAGGACTATCACCGGGCCTTCGAAATCGCCGACAGCCCGGTGCTGGGCATGGAATTCTGCTGTGGCTGCTGGCTGGAGGGCGGCGAGGGGTTTGGCGATCTGCTCCAGGCGATCCGCGCCTTTCACGCCGACGATCGCATCCTGTTGGTGCATTTCCGCAACGTCAGCGCGCCTTTGCCCCAATTTGTCGAGACTTTTTTGGACAACGGTTATATGGACATGTACCAGATCATGAAGCTATTTTACAAGATCGGCTATACCAATACCGTGACCCTCGATCACACGCCCAGATTCGCCGGCGAAAACGCCAGAGAAATCGGCACTGCCTACGCTATCGGCTACATGCGCGCCCTGATGCAGCGCGCCGAAGCAGAACTATCGATCGAGTAACGCCATAGAGCACGGGCGGGATGCCCGCCAGGAGAGAACCTATGATCCAAGAACCTATCATCGGCCCGCGTTTAAGCGACGCCGACTTTTTCAGCCAAATAGACACGACACGCCCCGGCCTGCAAGATATCCCCGAACGCGTCTCAGATGGCGATTTTGCCGCTGCCCGCCGCCTCTTCGCCGCCGAGGTACGAGACACGTTGCAGCCGGAACGTTTCTTTAGCATCCGGCGCGCTTTTCGTGGCTACAATTTTATGTATGAAAACGAAAGTGCCGAGCAGGCCGCTGAGCGCATTTTGAGAAACGAATTGATCTCGTGCGGCACCCCACACCCATTTGGCAAAAGAGTCGACTGGTTTGCCAACCCCACCTTTAACCAATACAAAGAATGGACCTGGCAACTCAGCCGCCACCCGGAATGGGGCGTACTTGGCGAACGCTATCGTGAAACGGGGGATGAACGTTTCGCCGAGGCCTTTGTGCGTTTTTTCACCAGCTGGGTTCAACAGGCCCTGGTACCGGAGAATGCCTCTGGCGGTGACACGCTCTGCTGGCGCACGATCGAAGCGGGCATCCGGATGGGCGGCGTGTGGCAGTGGGCGCTGCACAGTTTTTATCGTTCGAGCCACTTTTCAGACGATGTGCTGATCGACTGGTACAAATCGGTTTGGGAGCACGGCTGGCGGCTGAGGCACTTTCATCGCACCGGCAACTGGTTGATCATGGAGATGAACGGCCTGGCCCAGATCGGCATCCTCTACCCTCAATTCCTCAACGCACAAACCTGGAAACATTATGCCTTTGAGCGGCTGGTTGACGAGCTGGACGCCCAGGTCTACCCCGACGGCTTTCAGGTCGAACTGAGCACCGGCTACCACCAGGTAGACATTCTCAACTACCAGTGGCTGATCGACGTCTGCCAGGCATACCAAGAGCCCATTCCAGAGGCATTCCGCACAGGGATGGAGCGCATGCACACCGTCAACGTGATGATGATGATGCCCGACGGCCGGCTGCCGGATGTCAACGACGGCGGCTGGCGCGAGGTCGCGCCCTTGCTCGAGGATGCGGTCAAAGCTTATCCCTATCGCGCTGATTTTCTGTGGGTTTACACTCATGGGCAGGCTGGAACACCTCCCGATCACCTTTCGCACGCGTTCCCCTATGCCGGCTATATGACTATGCGCAACACTTGGCAGCCGGATGCGCTGTGGGCATTGTTCGACGGCGGGCCATTCGGCTATGGCCACCAACACGAGGACAAACTCAACCTGATCCTGCACGCCTACGGCAAGCTGCTGCTCACCGAAGGCGGCAACTATGCCTACGATAATTCCGAGATGCGCCGCTATGTCCTTTCCACACGTGCCCATAACACGATTCGCGTCGACGGGCAAGACCAAAACCGCCGCCTCTCCTACAACCGAGCTGAATTTGATGTCGCTGAAAGAGCCGCTTTCTTGTGGAAAACCACCGATCAATATGATGTCGTCGAAGGAATGTATGACCAAGGCTACGGCCCAGAGGCCGACCACGCCATAACGCATCTCCGCAAGGTGATTTTCCTCAAACAGAGCGCCATTGGGCCATGTTGGATTATCGTCGACCGCCTGCTATCCAAAGACCAGAATGAACACACGTGCCAGGTCTTATGGCACCTGAACGTCGATCAAACAGAAATTACCGGCACAGTTGTGCACGGTGCCGACCCTGGCCAACCCAACCTGTCGATCATTCCTTCAGATCCCAACGTCCGGCTGTCGGTCATCCGTGGTCAGGAAAAACCCGAATGGCAAGGGTGGAAGACGATCAAACACCATCGCCAGGGCGAATATGCGCCGGCCCCCGCTGCCGTCTACGAATGGACGGTCCGCGAAGCAGCCAGGCTGGTCACCCTGCTTTATCCGACCAGGCCAGGGGATACCTGCCCGATTCGCACCATTGCTGCGTCGCCGGACATCGTCGATATGGCCATCACCCTGACCCTGAACGATGGCAGCACTGTGGCATTGAGCGAAACCGATTTTACTCTTGAGGAGGCAGAATGACCCAATCCACACAATATCGATACTTGGTCGCCCTGCCGGCCGGATCAGGATCTGCAGGCAACCACGCTGCATGGCTTTCGTGGCGGCTTTTATCTACCGATCCACCCGATGCGCCGTTCCACGTCGAGCGCCGCGGCGTCAGCAGCAGCGAATGGCAGCAAGTGACAACAAATCCTGTTGTCGATTCGACGAACCTGCTAGACGAAACACCTCAAGGTGGCGTTTACGAATACCGTATCATTACCGGTAACGGCATACGATCCGAAACGGTGCGCGTGGACACCACATCACCGCCCAGCCTTCTCGCCCTCGACGTGCCTCTCGCCGCGGCGGATGACATCAGCGGGCTCGTGCTCGGTGATCTGCAAAACAACGGCCGGATGGGTTACGTCCTGTGCCTGCTGCGTGGCGGCACGGTTTGGCTCTCTACCTATGCCCACAACGGCAGCCCGCTGTGGGAGATCGACACCCGGCTGCCAGCTCGCGGAGGGTGGGACGGATCGGCACTCCACGTTCCTTTTCTTTGCTGGGACGTGAACGGCGATGGGCGCACCGAGGTCGCCTTTCATTGCTACGAGGGCCATTTTCCAAAAGACTTTTACGACCTGGGCGTGGAAGGCGAGTTTCTGGCCGTCGTCGATGGCGAAACGGGCGATCTCGTTTGGAAAACCGGCTGGCCTGGGATCAAACCCCGGGTGATGATGACCGTCGGGCATCTGCACGGCCTGGATCGACCGCCCAGCATCGTGATCCTGGACGAAACCTATCGTGATGTTACCCTCACCGCTATCGACGGCCAAGTAGGCAACCTTTTCTGGCAGGTAGTGCAGGCGCGTCCCGCCGGTCACAACCTCGACATTGGCGATATCGACGAGGACGGCGTGCAAGAGGTGATCTGCGGCGGGGTATGTTATCATGGTGATGGCACGGTACGCTGGCAGGCCGAACCATTCGGGCACACGGACATTTCCAAACCCTGCAAGATCTGTCCTGATCGAAAAGGATTGCAAATCTGGTACGCTGTTGAAAACCACAACCCCGGCGTTTACCTGGTGGACAAAGACGGTCAAACGATATTCAAGGAAGCATTCCGCCACGCGCACTATGGCTGGATCGCCCGGCACACCAACAGGTTTCCAGGATGGCAACCGCACACCGCCGAAGACGGTCGCCATCAATACGGGGCCGTCGATGCAGGCATGCGCCAGCAAGGCCATTTTCCCATCTTTATGCCCGATGGAAGCCACTGGTTGAATCTGACCGACTGGCAGCGCAAAAACTTTGTGCCTGTGCAATGGAACCAAGGGCCAGAAACCGTGTTTATCATTCGCAAGGAAAACAAGCGTATCGTCAAGCTGCTAGAAAACGGCGATATTCAAGACCTCCCCGGTGCCAAACTGCCGGAAGGTGGGCGTTACGGGCGCAACCTGGCCTGCGCCGATGTGATCGGCGATTTTCGCGAGAACATTGTCACCATCGACGACGAACGACACCGCTTGATCGTGCTTGCCAATCCAACCGTCGCTCATCATCGTGGCTATTCACCTTTTAATGACTTTGCTTATCGCCACGATCGCAGCCAGCTTGGCTCGGGCTACTATATTTACCTGGCACCACCTGATACCGTCGTTAACCGCTAATTCTCAAAAAGAAAAACAAATCAATCGTTTATCACTTTCTCAAAGGAGCCTAAACACATGTCATCGGCAAAAGTCACTATCATCGGCGCAGGAAGCGTCGTCTTTTCGCTGGGGCTGGTCAAAGACCTATGCCTCACCGAAGGACTCAAGGGCAGCACCGTCAGTTTTATGGACATCAACGAGGAGCGATTAGACGTCATCTATCGCTTGGGAAAACGTTATGCCGAAGACCTGGGCGCAGATCTCAAGTTCGAGCGCACGCTGGACCGCATCGAGTCCCTGCAGGACGCCGACTTTGTGATCAACACCGCTACTGCCACCCACAACGAATACTTTATGAAGCGCCGCCGTGAGTTGGTCGCCAAGTATGGCTATTTCTACGGCCGTACGGGGATGCCCGAATACCACAACTTGAAGATCATGCTCGATGTGGTCAAGGATATGGAAAAAGTTTGCCCCAATGCCCGGGTGCTGCAGGCCGGCAACCCTGTCTTTTCCGGCACCACGCTGATGACCCGTGAGACAAACATTAAGGTCTGCGGTCTGTGTCATGGACACTATGGCGTGTATCACGTCGCACGCGTCATCGGCCTCGACGATCCCGCCAAGCTGAACTGGCAAGCCACCGGCCTCAACCACAACATCTGGCTGACCCACTTTTTCTACGACGGGAAGGATGCTTACCCCATCCTCGACAAGTGGATCGCTGAGAACATCGAGGCCTATTGGCAAGATCACGAGGAATCCGGCATCCCGGCACAATGGTCCCCTTCGGCCATTCACCAATACAAGATGTACGGCCTGTTCCCCATCGGTGATACACCCAGGTCAGGTGGATGGTGGTACCACACCGACCTGGAGACACGCGCTCGCTGGTATGGTGCCGGCGGCGGCGGTGACACACCCGAGGGACGCGACCGTATCCTCAAGGACAAGGAGAAAAAGTACGCGCAGATGAAAGAGGCCGCCTACGATGACGCTGTGCGTCCGATCGACCTCTTTGGCGATCAAAAAACGCGCGAGCAGCACGTGCCCATCATCGATGCCCTGGTCAACGACAACGAGTACCGCGCCCAGGTCAACGTACCCAACAACGGCGCGCTGCCCGGTATTCCTGACGACGTCGCCGTCGAAGTCCCGGCTATCGTCAACATTAAAGGAATTCAGCCGATTCGCACCGAGCCACTGCCGAAAAAAGTTATGTTGGAATGCATCTATCCCGTCTGGCTCAGTATGGAGCATACACTGGAAGCGCTGCTCAGCGGCGACAAGTCGATGCTGCTCTATGGCATCCTGGACAGCCACCAGACGCGTACTTACGACCAGGCTGTACAGGTCTTTGAGGCCCTGTTCGACATCGAGCCCAACGAGCCGATGGCCTACATCGAGGACATTCACGATCATTACAAATGGCCGAAAAACTGGGACTTGCCCAGCTAACAATCGAACGCCATTCGCCAGAACTGGCAAGACCCGGTTCGCGGTTGCATGCTTGACAGATGGCGTTTGACCTTTGACGTTTCACGAATGACAAGGAATACCAAATCATGACCATCCCAACCATCACAACTCAACGACTCGTTCTGCGTCCGTTCACCGACGGGGATGTCGATCCGCTGTTTGAGATCCTGCAACAACCAGACATTATGCGCTATTTTCCGCCTCAGCCGCGTCCCCCCAACCCACCGCCGCGCGAGACAGCCGAACGGTTGATCACAGAGCAACTCGGAGATTGGGAAAAGAACGGGTACGGATGGTGGGCCGTCGAACTCAAGGGCAGACCAGAGTTATTGGGGTGGTGCGGGCTGGGCTACCTGCCCGAAAGCGACGAAACCGAGGTCGCCTATTTGCTGCACAAGGAGGTTTGGGGACAGGGACTGGCAACCGAAGGAGCAAAAGCCTCACTGGCTTTCGGTTTCAAACGGTTCCCATTCCCATTTGCCATCGGCCTCACCCATCCCGACAACATTGCCTCACAACGTGTGCTTGAGAAATGCGGGCTGCAATTTGTGGAAGAAAAAGCCTATTTTGGGATGGACTGTTACCGCTACGTGCTAGAGCGCGATAACTGGGGCCGATGACCAAAGCTGACCGACTGCAGACGACCGGTTTTGGATTTGGCCGGTCGTCTGCGATCACTTGGACATCTGGGAAGGGGTTGAGAAAAAGCTGTAGCATCTACCTGGCTGCGCCCAGCTGGGCGCAGGATCATACATCGTCATATTGGGATGATACGCCGCGCCTGCTGGGATACCAGTTCCGGTTAACCTCGATATCCTTATCCCATCCCGCATAGACCTCCCGCATCCCTGGCGTGCTTTTTTCACCATAACTCAAACGGTCAAGAAAGGCCACCACGTCGCCCAGACGTCCTTCGATCAGATTGATCGCAACCGGGCGCGTTGGGCTGTTCGACTGGTAATACAGGTGAAACCCGTGGATCAGGCGGTCGATCAGCAGCATTTTCGCTTGCGGCGTTCGCGCCTTTGGAAAAGCCTCTACAAAGTCCTGGAACTGCTGGAGAACCGGCTCGGCCCCGCTAAGCTGTTTGTGCTGCATAGCCTTGAAATAATCGGCCCAGGGCAGCGTCCAGCCGCACGGACAACACAGCATTTCCTCGCGCCGTACAATCTGTCCACACTCGGGACACGGCACTTCCCCTGCCCTGGCGCGGTTTGCCGTGATAAAGCTCTCGCAGCGCGCGAGCAAACCATAGCCCACCTCGTTGATCAAATCCAGATCGTAAATACCCTGGGCATCACTTTCGTAGAGCCGACGGATCTCGTGCTTGGTTATGCGCGGCGCCCACTTGGGCAGACGGTTGCTGGCCTTCATTGCAGCATCTCCCCGACTTTAGGCATCTACCAGCAAGAACGGGGCCATCACTGTCCATTTTTGGATCAATTTGACAAACAAAAAAATGGCGATGCCAGGCATAGCTTGGGACATCACGGCCCGATCCTCAGGTGACATATTGTACAAAAAAAAGGGCAGCATCAGGGCAAACGGGCGCTGGTGCTTTGCAGCTTGACTAGAGATTGCCCGGCCCACCCGTTCGCGTTCCTCCATCGACAGAAAAGCGCCGATTGCGCCAGGACCAAAGTGCGATTCTTCCAGCGCCATGTGAGCCCGCCACAATTCGTCGATACGCACCAGTGCGCGCCAAAGAGCCCCCAGCGCTTGATCCGGCTTTGAGGATGCCGCGCCTGCGAGCTCAGCTTCGATCTCGTGCAAGACAGGCATCATTGCGCCATGTTGGGCCATCAGCGTCTCGTATGGCGCACCTGGCACTTGACTACGAAGGCTGGGAAACATCGCCTCGTCTTCCGTCGTATGGTGACCATGCAAAAAAGCAACCAGGCATCGCACAAAGGTCAGGTAGCCTTTCCGGGTATCGGCGTCCGGAAATCCCGTCGCCGCATAGGCCTCGCCGTGCTCCAGTGCAACCCCAACAGCGCGCGTGATCGCCCGGTGTACACGAACGAGATCGCCTCCAATTTCTGGTTTGGGTAAAACTGCGTCAGACATCAAACACCCCCATTCAGCCATCTGACGATGACTAAAAACTTGACTCCGGTTGATGCTCTCAGTATAGCACAGCTTGAGTGCCGACTCAAATCGGCATTCGAAATTTTGCTGTCCTAACTCATCCCTGTGATGCATCCCCCAAACGTCACATTCTGTTCATAGCGCTCCCAATCCCGACCTGCAAATCTCACTTACTTGCCTGCCGCCGCCATCCTGTCCAACTCTATCCAACAAGTAATGCTGCACGTGCAAACCGCCCTAGCCGTTTACTTACCTGTTGCGCCAACACATCTCTGCCCTGTTTCCCTGTTGATTCACCTTTTTCCCCAAGTGCCACAATACCCGCAGCAACAGGATCATTCCCCAAAACGTCGACAAGATCGCTCAGATCGTGGTCCCCATCCAGATATGGCAACAAATAACGATCCACTGCGTCTACCGTAACCCGTTCATGTCGAAGATTTGTGATTCGAACATTCATCTTGGCTTGCAGGCGCGCTGAGGAGCTGGCAACCGGTCGCTCACTCACCGTTATAACCATACGCGGCGCAAAGGCGTGCAATTCAACCAGGCTGCCGCTATAGCCATACGCAGTAAGCAAGTTGGCGGCCAAAAGCTGTGCATCACGAGCGATATCCCCATCATCCACCCCCAACCGCGAACGAGAGCGCGTCAGCAGTTCGTGAAAGGACACAGGCCGAGTCCACTCTTGAGCAAGGTACAGCATCGCCTCCTTGGTAACAGGATGGTCAGTGGACAATGTTGCCCCATCCGAATGCCGAAACTCGGCAACCTCGACCGTATGAATATCCTGCGTTGACGCTATAGGTCTGATCCGAGATGCAATGTAAAGGTTTGGGATACCCTTGAGCGTGAGTTGGCGATTGATCGAAATGTCTTGATGGCATAACAACGTTTGCCGCAAGGTACGATTTCGAATAAAGTCCATATACTGTTCGCGTTCAATCACATCGCCCGACATCTCGGCGAGTGCCTGAGAAATATGATCAGGAAAAGAACGTGGCAACATCATATGAAATTGAGCTTCGCCCAGGTATTGTAGCCCGTGACGCGCCGCTCGCTCGGCAAACTGGTAGAAATGGATCGGGTACGATACATCATCATCTCTCGCATCATACCAGAATGGTGCCAGCCAGGAAATGTGTTATAGCAAACATACGCAATACCATTTGGCGTGAGAGTTCGACTGCACACCTCTAGCAGCTTTTCCTGTACCTGTCGAGGTACCCAGGAGAAAACGCCATGTGCGATAATATAGTCAAACTGACCCAGATCGGCGTCCAGGTCCAAAATATCACGCTCGATCAGGACAAGATTCTCAAGTTGCAAAGCATCCACCATAGCGCGCCCCTGGGCAATTTGACGGCTGGCATAATCAATGCCCACAAACTCGCTCTCGGGCAGTCCCACAGCCATCGGGATAATGTTACCGCCGCTGGCACACCCCACTTCCAAAACAGGACAGTGTTCGACCGGCGGTGGTTTCAACCCCAGAATCGTCGCTACTGTCGCCAAGCGATCGGGATGGCTTTGTGCATAAGAAAGACTGAGATAAGACACTTGGTTGTAGCTGGCAGGAGAAACACTATCAGCCATAAATCCTCAAAATGTCATCTATGGATTGTAAACAATGACAAGATGATACCATACCTGAACACTCGCGTCAACGTT
>JAFGJF010000424.1 GCA_016929205.1 Anaerolineae bacterium | reverse complement strand
TCCCAACGCAGCGACCGAGCTGGCATAGGCCACGCCCTGCACCTGCCCCCCGGACAGGCGTGCGGCTTCGAACACGTTGGTCGTGCCCACCACGTTGACCCGTGCCCCCAGCGACGGATTGGCCTTGCAGGCCGGCACCTGAAGCGCCGCCAGGTGGACAATATGCGTCACCTTGTGCTCGGCGATCAACGCCCTGACCTGTGCCAGGTCGGTGATATCACCCTGGACAAAACGGATCCGCTCAAGTTCCCCAATATCCATCAACAAGCGCGGGCGCTTGGGATCGTCTGACAGGTCAAAAGCAATAGGGCGCGCTCCTTCACGAACCAGGTTGCGCAGCACCCATGCGCCGATACAGCCCATCGCCCCCGTGACGAGAAACGTTTGCTCTTGCATCTCCACCCCTACGCTACAGAATCTAACCCTCTTGAACGCACCTGTTGGTCAACTGGCCGATCTTGGCAATCTCGACCGTAATCGTGTCACCATCGTGCATAAACACCTTGGGCTCGCGGAAAACGCCCACGCCGTGCGGCGTCCCGGTGATGATCACGTCGCCCGGCAGCAGCGTAAAGGCATTGCTGGCAAACTCGATCAGCGTATCGACGGTGAAAATCATTTCGGCCGTGTTCGAATCCTGCAGCACCACCCCGTTCAACGTTGCCTTGATCGCCAGATTCTGTGGATCGGGGATCTCGTCCCTGGTCACCAGGCATGGTCCTAGCGGGCAAAACGTGTCCAATGACTTGCCGCGCACCCACTGCCCGTCGCCGAATTGCAAATCGCGCGCGCTGACATCGTTGCACACCGTGTATCCGGCGACATAGTCAAAGGCATCGGCGGCCGAAACGCGGCGTGCGCTTTTGCCTATAACCACGGCCAATTCGGCTTCATAATCGACCTGTTGGGTCAAGGCCGGGTCCCAGCGAATCTCGTCGCCGGGGCCGACGATCGACGTCACAAACTTGGTAAAGATCACCGGCGTCGTGGGCGGTGTGTGTCCCTGCTCGCGGCAGTGATCCATATAGTTCAGGCCAATGGCGATGATCTTGGACGGGTTGCTGATCGGAGGCAGCAAAACCACATCATCGAGCGTGAGCGTGGCTGGTGCGCTGCTAACCAGCTTGCTCGCCAGTTGCAGCGCATCCTCTCCCTGTTCGAGAAAGGCACGCATATCGGCCGGCAGTTTGCCCTGGCTTGCCGCCGTCAAATCGACCACCGCATCCCCATCCTTGAGCGCGCCAAGACGGGGTCCCTTGCCATCTTGTTCAAACGAGATCAATTTCACAGGTCAATCCTTTCTTGGTCAATCAATATTTTGCATCTTTCAGAAACCGGGTTTTCCACCCCAACACAATCATCAGACACTAGAAAATGTTACAAAAATCTATTTTGTATCCATTGAGAGAGAAAAACCCGGTTTCTTGGCGTCTAGAACATGACAATCGTCTACTTTTCGACGATCGTCACCGTGGTCATCGTATCCCCCTGGCGGATAGCATTGACAATGTCTTGGCCGCTCGTCACTTTACCAAAGACCGTGTGCTTGCCGTTGAGATGCGGCTGCGGCGAATGGGTGATAAAAAACTGGCTGCCATTGGTACCCGGCCCGGCGTTGGCCATCGAGATCACGCCGGTCTCGTGCTTGAGCGGGTTGCCGGCGAACTCGTCCTCAAATTTGTAGCCTGGCCCGCCGCGCCCGGTACCGGTCGGATCGCCGCCCTGAATCATAAAATTGCTGATCACGCGGTGAAAGACCACCCCATCGTAAAAACCCTGGCGCGCAAGAAAAACAAAATTATTGACCGTTTTCGGCGCATATGCGGGATAGAGTTCGAGCTCGATCACGCCTTTCGACGTGTCTATGAGGGCATAATAGCTCTTTTTGGAATCGATCTCCATCTCTGGTGGTACACTCCATTGTTTGTTACTCACAATACATCCTTTCTATTGACGTTATTTTTCTACGGGGTATCCGGCGGCTCTTTACCAGACCAGGATACCGCCTTTTATATTGGTACGCGGTCGTACCCATTTTGGTGTGGGGTTCATCCACGCGCCTCACCCAGAGCATCGGACATGCTTTCAGGCGTGATCGACCAGTGAGAACGATGCCAGGTGACCTGGCCCTTGTGAAACAAAAGCACCTGTGGCGACGCGTGCGAAACAGTCGTGGCCTGGGCAATGTGCTGAGAAAGCGCCTTGTTTTCAATCACCAGCACCCGGTAAAAATCAGCGCGTGAGTCGCTCTTGGCAAATTCCTGGAACTCACGCCACCGCGAAGCCGAGATCGGGCAGCGTGTCGAGTGCTTGAGCAGCAAAACAGGCTTGTCGTGACTGGCCTGCACAAGCCGGTTATAGTCTTGTTTTGTATCGACATCGTGAATCATGTTCACATCCTCTATTATATGTCAACGATCTCTATTATCTCTTCAGCCGTCCAGTGTCTAGTCCCGTCCAGGAGAATGGCGCACGATCGATTTTGCAACCACTCGTCGTGTAAATCCTCCAACTGTCGCAAATAATCAAGCGTGATCCCCGTCTCTTCACCACGCCCGCGCCTGTGAATACGCTCCAGGCATACATCGGCCGGGGTGCGCAGATACAGGACAGAATCCGGCTCGATGTCGTTGTTATCGGCCACAAAGTCCCACAACCGGCAGTATACCTGCCATTCATTATCGTCGATCACACCCAGGCGATGCAAATTGGGGGCAAAAACGTAACGATCGGTGAAAATGGAGCGTTCGAGGATCACGCACGGATGATCGGTGCAGGAGAGGATCTCTTTCCACGTTTTTTTACGCGTGATAAAAGTCACAAGCTGAAAAGTAAATGCCCAGCGATTCATATCGTGATAGAATACGTCGAGCATATTGGACGCAAAACCGTTTTTCCACTCGTTTACCGGCTCTTCGATAAACTCAAACCATCCCGATGCCTTGAGTGTCGCCCCAACGGTGCTCTTGCCGGCACCGATGTTGCCCTCCAACAGAATTCTCTTTCTTCCTGGCATGCATGCTTCCTTGTGACGTGGTCGACTACTGATCCGATATATAAAGCTAAACGATTTTTTGCCCCCCATGAGGGGCATTCAAAAGTTTAGGAAATTTCGTCCGGATCAGTAGAGCGTCTTGACAAATGTCCCCTAGCATAACACATAAGAAAAAGAATGTCAATCCTCAACAGCAGTCCAGCAGTCCCTGCCGTTTGATCTCTGCCAGTCAATCCTTGACACTCACTTCATTCAGTTATATAATGTCGAACGTTTTGCGGGTGCAGAAACCCGCAATTCTTGTGTATTGACCACAACGCGCCAGAGTTTGTCGAAAAAGGAAATCAGGAGCAAACAACCGTGTATAAAATCATTGAAAAGCAGGTCTTGAGCGAGGTCAACAAACTGATGGTCGTTCAAGCGCCTCAAGTTGCAGAAAAAGCCCAGGCCGGCCAATTCATCATTGTCCGCATCGACGAGCAAGGAGAACGCATCCCTCTGACCGTCGCCGACTTTGACCGCCAGGCCGGTACGATCACGATCATCTTTCAAGAAGTAGGCAAATCCACAATGCAACTGGGAACCTTGAGCGTTGGCGACAGCGTCGCCAATTTTGTCGGGCCATTGGGCCATCCCAGCGAAGTGGAGAATTTCGGCACGGTGGTTTGCATCGGCGGCGGCGTCGGTATTGCGCCGATTTACCCCATCGCCCGCGCGCTCCGGGAAGCGGGCAACAAGGTATGGGGCATCATTGGCGCGCGTAACAAAGAACTGATGTTTTGGGAAGACAAAATGCGCGGCGTTTGTGATGAACTGATCGTTTG
>JAFGJF010000056.1 GCA_016929205.1 Anaerolineae bacterium | reverse complement strand
TTCATCGGCGTGCCCAGGTCGTGATATTTCTTCATCAAGGATGAGGCGGTCGCCGCCTCAAAGATCGTATCGTAGGTCTTCCGGTAAGCCTTCCGGTCCTGCACCGGCAGTGAACGACGTCCAGAGACGATCAGCGCCTTTAGCCGCTTGCTGCCAAAAACCGTGCCCAGGCCCAGCCGGCCAAAGTGACGGTACGTTTCGGTGATCACACTGGCATAGGTCACCCCACGCTCGCCGGCCCGGCCAATGCGCATAACCGCCCGCTGCCCGGAGCCGGATTCCTGCTGTCGCAGTACGCTGCCTACCGTATAGCTAGAGCGCACCCCCCACAGGGCAGACGCGTCGCGAAAATAAACACGGTCACCGTCCACGACCAGGTAAACCGGTGTGGAACTCGACCCTTTGATGACAATTGCGCCATAGCCGGCCATACGGATGGCGACGGCACTTCGCCCGCCGGCGTGGCTCTCGCCCAGGTTGCCGGTGTGTGGAGACTTGAACATGGCCACCGTTTTGGAAGCAATAGGGAAAAGGCCGACCAACGGTCCCACGGACAGGATGATGGGGTTGTCCGGCCCAAATGGATCGGCGCCAGGGGGACATTCTTCTTCCAACAAGCGGATCGCTACCCCTGCGCCTCCCACGCTTTCCGCAAAGAGGTCGGAACGGTCGCAGATCTCAAAGCGGCGCCGGGAAAGGTCGATCATCAATACGCGGCAGAGCGGGTCATTGGGCAGCATGGTGCACCTCCTCGATCTCTTGCAGCACGATCACGTCGTAAGCGCAATAACGGGCACAGTAGCCACAATACACGCAGATTTGAGGTTTGTTCTGATCCATATCCCAGAACACAGCGCCAAAGGGACATGCCTTGGCACAGTTGCCACAGCCGATGCAGAGATTCTCCTCAAGGCGCACGCCGCCGCCGTCGCGGGGCACAAGTGCGTCGGTGGGGCACACGTGCGCGCAAGGTGGATCGGCACAGGCGCGGCAGACGACGACGACGAACCCGCGCTCAAAGCCCCCTGCGGAATGAACGCCAATACACGATCTCTCGATCCCACCGACACCTGACCGTCGAGCACAGGCGAACATACAGGCCTGGCAGCCGATACAGCGGTCCACGTCGATAACGGATAGCCGCTTGGCCATTTCTGCCCCTCCTTTACTCACTCCCTGACGATCGCCGGCAGGCTGCGCCAGCCCAGACGCTTGCACGCCTCAACGCGCATATGCCCGGCGATGATCCGGTACTGTCCCTCTTTGATCCGGTTGAGCACGACGGGCTGGATCAGCCCTTCGTTTTTGATCCGATCTGATAGTTCGGCGATCTCTTCTTCGCTGCCCAGGAAACTCGACCGTTCCTGATCGGTCATCTCGATCTGGCTAAGCGGCACATCCACCGTTGGCCGCTGCACGGCAGCTGCTTCGTCGTACCGGGCCGACGCCTGTACGCCTTTGCGGAACGAATAGACATAGGGAATGGCAAAATCCACGCGCGCGCTGCGTTGAAACCCCTGAAAGATGAGCTTGATGATCTCATAGGTGATCCGCGGCCGATCTGTCGCCTTGGTCATAAACCGCAAGCGCATGTACACGCCATAGTCGTACATATCCGAGCGCACGTATGGCTCCTGCCCGGTCTGCGCGATGACGTCGCCCGTCGCATCGCGTGCCGCATCGAGTAGAATCTGTTCGGCCTCGTCCCAGTCGGTATCGTAAGTAATGCGAGTGACCACTTCGTCAAGGATAAAGGCCGCATCCTGGCGTGCGGTATAGTTGATCACGACCTGGCTGAACAACATCGCATTGGGAATCAGGATTGGGCGGTTTACCGCTTCTTCGCTGCCCACGGCGCCTCCGACCTGGTTGAGCTGGGTATACATCGGCGAGAGCTCGACGACGTCACCCACCAGTCCCAATGAGGGAAGCTGGATCCGGTCGCCGACGCGAAAGGGACGCATCAGTGAAACCATAACCCAGGCCGCTACACCGCTGACTGGCGCCTGCAGAGACCAGCCCAGGATCAGGCCACTGAACGCACCCAGCGCCGTGCCAACCGTACCCAACACGCCAAAAAGCGCCAGGACCGCAGCGACGATGGCAATCCAGGCCACAACGCGCAGCAGGCTAGACAGCATGCCGACCTCACCCGGAGCACCGCGCCGGACCTTGACCGAGCCTTTGATTGTCAACACACCGAGCTGATATCCGGCCAGGATGGCACAGATGATGGTCAGCGTTCTGCTGATGCTCACCCCGCTCGACATCGTATACAGGGTGTAGCCTTGCGCATCGAGCACGCCAAATAGTGCCGCGAGTGCGATCAAGACAATCAACCATATCACATTTCTTCTAAATTTCATCTTGTCCTTCCCTCAAGTGCGCATCTAGCCGGTGTCCGGCAGATGAAAGGAATGTGTCGCGATTTGCCTGTGACAGGTCGATATGATATACTATTCATTCGTAGTGCACCCTCTCTCATCGCGGCTCCAGCCAACAAAATTTAACCCAATTTGATACTTCTCATAGGCAAAACTATACCATAGAGCATGCTGGCTGTCAACCAAGGTGTGCTTTGGAACTTTTGTCACATACAATTTTCCCTGAATGCGCTATACTGAGCGTGAATTGATCAATACGAGTTGGACCCAAAAAGGAGAAATGCAATGGATATGTTTTGTTATCAATGTCAGGAAACGGCCAGAGGCACTGGCTGCACCACCCGAGGCGTATGCGGCAAAACGCCGGAAGTCGCTGCGCTGCAGGATCTGACCATCTGGCTACTCAAGGGATTGTCCTTCTATGGCGTTGAGGCCCGCAAACAAGGGATCAGCGATCCCGAGACCGATCTGTTTGTGGCCGAGGCCTTGTTTGCCACGATCACCAACGTTAACTTTGACCCGGCCTATTTCGTCGATCTGGCCAAAGAAACCATCCGGCGCCGCGATGCGCTAAAGATCAAATTGAATGGCTCTTTACCGGCAGCGACCTTTGCCGGCGCGACGTGGGCACCAAGCAAGGGCGATCAGGTTGAGTTGGTTGCCAAGGGGCTCGAGGTGGGCATTTTGGCCGACAAAAACGAGCACGAAGACATTCGTTCGCTGCGCCAACTGCTGATCTTGGGTCTCAAAGGGTTGGCCGCTTATACCGATCACGCCTACGTACTCGAAGGGTCCAACGACGATCTGCTGGCATTTTTGCAGGAAGGGCTCCTGGCGACCACGAATGACGCGATAGGCGCCGACGAGTTAGTCGGCCTGGTGCTCAAGAGCGGTGAGATGGGCGTGGGGGCAATGGCTTTGCTCGATGAAGCAAACACCGGCACATACGGCCATCCAGAACCGACCCAGGTCAACATCGGCGTGCGTCCAGGACCGGCGATCCTGGTCAGCGGTCACGATCTGCGCGATTTTGACGAACTGCTCCAGCAAACCAAGGGTAAAGGCGTCAACGTCTATACCCACGGCGAGATGCTGCCGGCCAACGCTTACCCGGCGTTCAAGAAATACGACCACTTTGTGGGCAACTATGGCGGATCGTGGTGGCACCAGCGCGACGAGTTTGAGTCGTTCAATGGCCCGATCCTGATGACCACCAACTGCATCGTGCCGCCCAAAGACAGCTACGTCGACCGGTTGTTCACCACCGGGCAGGCCGGATGGCCTGGCTGCCCGCGGATCGACGATCGCCCCAAAGGCGGGCAAAAAGATTTTAGCCCGATCATCGAAAAGGCGCTGCAGTGTGACAGCCCCGAACCGCTAGAAGAAGGCACCATTCCGGCCGGTTTTGCGCGCAATACGGTCATGAGCGTGGCCGACAAGGTCATCGATGCCGTCAAGAGCGGCGCGATCAAACGATTTGTGGTGATGGCCGGCTGCGATGGCCGGCAAAAGGGGCGCGACTATTATACCGAGTTGGCAGAAAAACTGCCCGCCGATCACGTTATTCTGACCGCCGGCTGCGCCAAGTACCGCTACAACAAACTCGATCTGGGTGACATTGGCGGTATTCCTCGCGTGCTCGACGCCGGACAGTGCAACGATTCGTACTCGTTGGCCTACATTGCGCTGCAGCTCAAGGACGCGTTTGGGTTGGATGACATCAACGACCTGCCCATTGCCTATGACATTGCCTGGTACGAACAAAAGGCGGTCATTGTGTTGCTGGCCCTGCTCTACCTTGGCGTCAAGCACATCCGCCTTGGCCCGAGCCTGCCGGCTTTTGTCTCACCGGGCGTGCTCAACGTCCTGGTCGAAAACTTTGACATCAAGCCGATCGGCAGTGTCGAAGACGACCTAGCGGCGATCGTCGCAGGACAGTAAAACGGTTTTTTCAGGGGCGAGTCAATACAAGACTCGCCTCTTTTCCCAAGAAGAGCTTTTTGGACAAAGGGGTGTGCGGTGAGCGAATACATCAACAACAACAGTAAACGGCAGCAAGTGTTAAAGCAACTGATCAGACAATTGCACGAGGGCGCGACCGTCGACGAAGTGAAAGCCGAGTTTGCGGCACTACTCACCGATGTCGGCGCGAGCGAGATTGCCGAAATGGAACAGGCCCTGATCCAGGAGGGCATTCCAGAAACCGAAGTCAAGCGGCTGTGCGACGTGCACGTCGCCGTCTTTCGCGAGTCACTCGATGCGCAACCCCAGCCGGAAAGCATTCCCGGTCACCCGGTGCATAGTTTCCGGGCCGAGAATACCGCCGTCCAAGACGCACTGAGCACGCTTGAAAGTGCACTCGAGGCACTCAAAACAGCTCCAGGCATGGATGTGCTGCGCCGGGCTCAAGACGCATTGCAGGTTCTGCGCCAATTCGACAAACACTATTTGCGCAAAGAAAATATGCTCTTTCCCTACCTGGAACAGCACGGCTTTTCCGGGCCATCATCGGTGATGTGGGCCATACACGATGACATCCGCGCCGCCTGGAAAGCGCTGGACGAACTGCTGAACACCCGCCCCGGTGACCCGGCTGGCTTTGTCCGGCAGATCGATGAGATATGGGCGCCGTTGGCCACGGCGATCCGCGAAATGGTCTACAAGGAAGAAAACATTCTTTTTCCGACGTCATTGGAAAAGCTGAGCGATGAAGAATGGGCAGCGATACGCGCCCAGGAGCACGAGATCGGTTATGTCTACGTCGAACCAGGCAACCAGTGGCCGCCGGATGACCTGGCACAGCGTGCCCGGGCCATCGAGCGCCCGCAATATACGCACCCCGGTCAGGGTACGGCACCTGGGGCCGCGCAGGGACTGATTCCGCTCGACGTGGGGGCACTGACAGCGCAGCAGATCAACTTGCTGCTCACTCACCTGCCGGTCGACGTGACCTTTGTCGATGAGAACGACGCAGTGCGTTTTTTCTCACAGGCGCGCGAGCGCATCTTTCCGCGTTCGCCGGCGATCATTGGCCGCAAGGTGCAGCAGTGTCATCCGCCAGCCAGCGTGCATCGCGTACAGCAGATTTTGGATGATTTTCACAGCGGTACGCGTGACAAAGCCGAGTTCTGGATCCAGATGCAAGGACAGTTTATCCACATCCGCTATTTCGCCATGCGCGACCGTGATGGCACCTACCGGGGCACGCTGGAAGTCAGCCAGGAAGTGACCGGCATCCGCGCCTTGGAAGGGGAAAAACGGCTGCTGGACGACTAGTTTATGACATCGATTCGTCAGTCACCTGTCAGTTGCGTATCGGGCAAACCGTTGCCAGACGTGGTATCCTTAAAGCAGACTGTTGCCGGCGTGCAACAGGTCGCTGCCAGGCGAGCACCGGGTGGACCGGGAGCAGGCCCTGTCAGGCACGTCAACGAAGGAGAGTGACATGGCGGAACATAACAGGACTCAGGTCAGCGTCAGCGCGGATATTGTCGGCGTGATTTGGTTTATCGGTTGGCTGTTCACGATCGCTTTTGCCAACTTGGTCTGGACCAAGGCGCTGCTGGCGCTGCTCATCTGGCCTTATTACCTGGGCCAGGCCGCGGGTATGGGCTAGAAGGCTGGCCAACGTCCCAATGACCAAGGAGGAGAAGCGTGCCCAACGTTGCGATCCTGCTCAATCCCCAGACGGTGACCAACCTATCTTTTAAATGACGGTTGCCCCAGCCCTGCTCGAAAATTGCCAATCGCCTCTGGGTGTGCAGGGCGCGGTTGTAGACGCGCAGTCCCTCGACGTAGGGTGCAATAGACAATTGCTCGGCGCCGTTGACGTCACGCAGGTTGGGGCTGAACCTGCCCCAGCCAAACTGCCGGAAGGCGCCGCCATCGTTGAGCTTGCCATCGACGATACAGGTGATGATTTTGGGCCCGCCATCGACCACGACGACAATGTGATG
>JAFGJF010000423.1 GCA_016929205.1 Anaerolineae bacterium | reverse complement strand
GCAACCGCGACCTGGAGCTGCTCAACCGGGCCAGCCGGGCATTCAACTTTACACTCGACCTGGACCACGTATTGGTTTCCGTGCTGGAAGAAATCCGGCAGGCGTTGGAGGTCACGGGCTGCTCGGCGTGGTTGATCGATCGGCAGACAGATGAGCTGGTCTGCCGGCAGGCAGCAGGTCTCGGCAGCGAGACGGTAAAGGGCTGGCGACTGGCACGCCGGGAAGGCATCGCCGGCTGGGTCGCCGATCAAGGTACAAGCCTGATTGTGACGGATACCCAAACGGATCAACGATACCTGGAAGGTGCGGGCGAACAGATTCAGACGGGGCTGCGTTCGATCCTGGCTGTGCCGCTGTTGGCTTTTGCCCGAATCCGCGACGACTCGCCGGTCTCAAGACCTGCCCAAGTCGATCAGAAATGGGAAAACAACAGGCACGTGATCGGCGTGCTCGAGATGGTGGACATACAAGTCGGTCGTTTTACGGAGGCCGATCTGAAACTGGCCGAACTGCTGGCCTCGGCAGCGACGGCAGCGATCGAAAATGCCAGCTTGTACGAACAAGCGCTACAGGATGCCGAAACGCGCAAGATGCTGCTGCGCGAGGTGAACCATCGCGTCAAAAACAACCTGACCTCGATCATCGGCCTGCTCTATGCCAGGCAGCGTCACACCGAACGAACGGATCGAGGTGGCTACGAGGGCATGATGTCGAACCTGATCAACCAGGTGCAGGGGTTGGCTACCGTGCACAGTATGCTTTCTGCAGTCGAATGGGCCCCGCTGCGCCTGAGCGAGCTGGTCGCCCAGGTGGCGCGCGGCTCTTTGCGCGCCCTGCCGCCCAATAAGCGGCTGTCCATCAACGTGTCCCCTTCGCCGGTTCGCGTATCGGCCAAGCAGGCAAACAGCCTGGCGTTGGTGATCAATGAATTGGTGACCAACAGTGTCAAATACGCGATGGCGGAACGTGACACCGGATGCATTACCATCGATATTGAACAGCAAGATGCGGGCGAACAGGGTACGGTCCTGTTCGAATACAGAGATGACGGGCCAGGGTACCCGGAGCCAGTCACAGCGTTCAAACAACACGACGTCGGTCTCTACTTGATCGAAGCCATCGTCCGTGGCGACCTGCGGGGCGAGTTGTCGCTGCACAACGATTGCGGCGCAGTGACCCGCATCCGGTTCCAGGCAATGGCTTAACAATGTCATAAAGGAGATCCGGAATGCAAAGCGAGATGCGAGCACTGATCGCCGAAGATGAGACACTGGTCAGCGAAATGCTGTATGGTTTGTTGGACGAGATGGGATATGCCGTCGCCGGCAGAGCGTTGGATGGTGTGCAGGCCGTCGACATGGTACAAAGAATGCGACCTGATTTTGTGCTGATGGATATCGAGATGCCGGGCATAGATGGCATCGAGGCCGCGCGGCAGATTCGCGACGGCTGCCCGACGCCAGTGATCGTGCTGACGTCGTACGAAAGGCCGGAACTGGTCGAACAAGCCAGTGCGGCCGGCGTAGGCGCCTACCTGGTCAAGCCGCCCAACGCCAGAGAACTGGATCGGGCGATCACCATCGCCATCGCACGGTTCGACGATATGATCAGGCTGCGCCGCTTGAACACCGAGATCGAAAAGGCGTTGGAGCAGGTCAAGCAGTTGAGCGGGCTGCTGCCGATCTGTGCCAACTGTAAAAAGATCCGTGACGACACAGGGTACTGGCAGGACGTCGCCGTCTATATTCGCAATCACTCTGAAGCCGAGTTCAGCCACGGACTTTGTCCGGACTGCGCGCAAGAATTGTATCCTGACCTTTTTGATCAAGAACGTCTGGAATAGGAACATGAAGGGCAAACGAACCAAGAAACAGACCGGCAGTGGAACGTCATTCAATCAGCGCTTGCTGTTGATCCTCAGCCAGGCCGCTCAAGCCGTGCAGCGCGCGCACACCCCTGAAGACGTGTACCGGACCATTTGCGAAGAGATAGCCGGCCTCGGCTACCATGCCTCGATCTTTGACCTGACCGAGGATCGAACGCAGTTGGCCGCTTCCTATATGACGTTTTCCCCCTCGGTCGTGCAAGCGGCAGAGAAACTGACCGGCCTCATAGCGCACGATTACCGGATCCCGGTGACGCCGGGCGGTTTTTACCACCGGATCATCAGCAATGAACAGGCCGTTTTTAGTGACCCCGGCGGAGAACCGATCTCCGAAGCACTGCCCAAAGCGGTAGGCCCATTGGCCGGAAGGCTGGCCACCTTGCTGGACATTGGGAAGGCGATTTATGTCCCGCTCAAGGTCGGCGACGAGGTGCACAGCCTGATGACGGTTATGGGAGCCGATCTGACAGAGCGCGACGTCGCCACCGTGGCCGCATTTGCCAGCCAGGCCGCGATCGCACTCGAAAACGCACGGCTATACCAGGCCGCCCAACACGAGATCGCCGAACGCAAGCACGCAGAAGCGTTGCTTCGCGCTCAACGCGATCTGGCCCTGGAACTCGGAACGATGGTCGAGTTGGACCAGACACTCAAGACCTGTGTCGAGGCGGCCATCCGCATCGCCGGGGTCGACGTTGGCGGTGTGTACCTTGTGGACGAGGCCAGCGGAGACCTGGATCTGGCATTTGCGGCAGGGGTGTCGGCCGATTTCCTGGCCGCCGCATCGCACTATGCCCCGGACTCGAGCAATGCGCGCCTGGTGATGCAGGGCAAACCGCTCTACATCAACTATCAGAAACCGGGTGTGCCGATTGACGGCACCGCGCCCAACGAGGTCTTGCGTGCCACGGCCGTCCTGCCGATCCACCACGAAGGCCAGATCATCGCCTGCTTGAACGTCGCTTCGCGCGAATTTGACGAAATCCCCTTGACGGTTCGCGACACGCTGGAAACGATTGCCACCCAAATCGGAAGCGCAGTGACCCGTGCGCGCGCCGAGACGGCCGCGCAAGAGAACGCAGAACGTTTGAGACAAAACGAAGCAACCCTCAGGAGTATATTCCGGGCCGCGCCGGCCGGCATTGGCGTGGTTTACAACCGGACGTTGGGCTGGACCAACGACCTGCTGCGGCAGATGACGGGCTATTCCGGCGAGGAATTGGCGGGCCAGAGCGCCAGGATCCTGTACCCGAGCGACGAGGACTATGAATACGTCGGCACCGCCAAGTACGCACAGATCAGGGAACACGGCGGGGGTACGGTGGAAACGCGCTTCCAACACAAGGACGGCACGATCATCGACATCTTGCTGAGCTCAACGGCGCTCGATCCAGAAGATCTGTCGGCCGGAGTGGTGTTTACAGCATTGGATATCAGCGAGCAAAAGCGCGCGGAAGCGGCGCTGCGCAAACACGTGCACGAGATCGAGCGCTTTAATCGCCTGGCGACGGGACGCGAACAGCGGATCATCGAACTCAAACGCCAGGTGAATGCACTGGCCCGGGCTGCAAACCGGCCCCCGCCTTATGAACCTGTAGAACAGCGCTCGGAAACGGACAACGAACTTGAACCGGATCTGGAGACCATTGAGAGTGACCCGCATCCAGACAAACCGGCTCAAGAATACGAACTCGCCGACCTGATCGACCTCGATCAGATGCAGCATCTGCTGGATAGCTTTGGCGATGCAGCGGGCATCTCGTCGGCGATCGCCGATCAGCAGGGCAAGATCCTGATCAGCACACACTGGCAGCGACTGTGTACCGATTTTCACCGTGTCAACGCCGGCACCTATGCCAGGTGCATGGAAAGCGAAGCCATCCTGGGCGAGCAAGCACAGCACAGCGAACAAGTCGCGCTCCGCCGCTGCCCCAACGGCCTGGCCGACGCTGCTGCGCCGATCGTGATCGCGGGCAAACACGCGGGCTATGCCTTTGTTGGCCAATTCTTGCTCGAACCCCCTGACGAAGCCTTTTTTCTCCAACAGGCCAGGGAATACGGCTTTGACCAGGCCGCCTATATGGCTGCGCTGACACAAGTGCCGATCATCTCGCAGGAACAGCTCCCCGCCCTCTTTTCCTTTCTGACCAGTGCGACCAAATTGGTGGCAACAATAGGACTGGAACGCATCCAGGCCAAAAAGGCCGAAAGCGCGCTGGCGCGCCGCGCCAAAGAGCTCGACCGGGTGAACCGGGAGCTGGTCCGGCAGCGAGAGGCGGCGATGAACCTGGCCCAGGATATCGACGAAGCACGGCTGGCCGCGGAACAGGCAGGAAAAGCGCTGCAAGAAAGCGAGAGCCGCTTTCGCACCTTGAGCGAAGCCTCACCGGCAGGCGTATATATCGTGCAGGACGATCGCTTTCAGTACGTCAATCCGGCGCTGGCTGCGATATTTGGCTACACGCCGGAAGCGCTGATCGGAAAGATGGGGTCACTGGACCTGATCCACCCCAGTCACAGGCCCTTTGTCGCGGAGAGCATGCGCCAACGCCTGGCGGGCGAGAGCGAGTCAGATCATTATACGGCGCTTGGGATACGCCAAGATGGTGAGTTGATCCACATTGAGGTCCTGGGGCGAAGGATCGACCACGGTGGCCGGCCGGCACTAATGGGCAATGTCCTGGACATCAGCAAACGCATACAGGCAGAGGCCGAACGAGAACGACTGCTGGCCCAGATCCAGGAACAAGCGAGGCAAATGCAGCAGATTGTGGACACGGTGCCGGAAGGCGTGCTGCTGCTGGACGCAGAGAACAGGGTGATCCTGGCCAATCCCGTCGGGGAGCAAGACATCGCCCTATTGTCCAAGGCACGCATCGGCGACACGCTCACTGCCCTGCACGCCGTTCCGCTGTCGGATCTGGCAACCTGGCCCAACGACACGTCGTGGCACGACATCCACACCCAGGAGCGCACGTTCGAGGCCATTATGCGCCCCGTCCAGTCCGCTCCTCAAGCACTGCGCTGGGTGCTGGTCATTCGCGACTTGACACACGAGCGAGAGATGCAGGAACGGGTGCGACACCGCGAGCGCCTGGCAGCGATCGGACAGTTGGCCGGCGGCGTGGCTCACGACTTTAACAATTTGTTGACCGCGATCCGGGGCTATACGCAGTTCGCGCTCGACGAACTGTCGTCTGGCGATCCGATTCGCTCGGATTTGGAGGAGGTCCAGGCCGCATCTGATCGTGCGACGACGCTGACCCGCCAACTTTTGGCCTTTAGCCGGCGGCAGGTGCTGCGCCCCCGGGTGCTGGATCTCAATGCGGTGATCGTGGATATGGAAAAGATGCTTTACCGCTTGATCGGCGAAGACGTAGAGCTAACAACGACGCTGGATCGGTCGTTAGGCCAGGTAAAGGCCGATCCGGGGCAGATTGAGCAAGTGATCGTCAACCTGTGCGTCAACGCGCGCGACGCGATGCCCCAGGGCGGGAAACTCGTCCTGGCGACCGAGAATGCCATCCTGGATGCGCACGATTGCCAGCAACATATCGAGGTCGAGCCCGGCGCATACGTCATGCTGACGGTGAGTGATACCGGCATCGGAATGGATGAAACCATTATGGCGCACCTCTTTGAACCGTTCTTCACCACCAAACGGGAAGGCGAGGGCACGGGGTTGGGTCTGGCCACGGTGCACGGAATCATCAAACAGAGCGGCGGGCACATCGAGGTTGACAGCGAGCCGGGACGGGGCACGACGTTCCGGATCTATTTGCCCCAAGGATCAAGGACGCCACAAACGCACATGCCGGCGGCACCTGACAACACTCTGCCCAGGGGCACGGAAACGATCTTGATGGCCGAGGATGAAGAGGTGGTGCGCTCATTGGCACACCGGATCCTGACCCGGCAGGGATACAGGGTCCTGACGGCAGAGCACGTCGAAGCGGTGCTGCACCTCAGTATCGAGTATGACAAGCAGATCGACCTGTTGATCACCGACGTGGTGATGCCGGGCATGAATGGACCGGAACTGGCCGAACGGGTGATGGCCTCACGACCAGAGATCAAGGTGCTTTACATGTCGGGCCATACGGACGAGTCGCTGGAACGGCGCGGCATGCTGGCACCCGAGGTCGCTCTTTTGGAAAAACCGTTTACCCAGCACGCGCTGACGAGCAAAGTGCGGGAGGTGTTGGATCAGTAGGCGCTTGATGAATCTGGACGGGATAGGGTCTATTTCCTATTGCGTCACGGGCAAGACGCACCGGAATCCGATGCTATAGTCACGGACGTCCGGAGCGAGCCCGGTGCGGAAAGCAGCACGGCTGAGCCATGGCAAGTTGTACCACGATCCGCCTCGCGTCACTCGCTTGTCGCCGGAATCAGGCCCTTTGGGATTACGTTCCGGTGCCTGGCGGTAGCTGTCGTCTTGGTACCAGTCCGCCACCCACTCCCAGACATTGCCGGCCATGTCGTAGACTCCGTAAGGGCTCTTGCCGGCCTCGTAATGTCCGGCAGACGATGTATTCATATAGCCATCGTCGACACTCGCATCCCGCCAATCGACCTCACAGTTTGCGTCACAAAAGTTCAGTTTTCGCCCGTCCGGCGCGCTATTCCCCCAGGGATAGCTCTGTC
>JAFGJF010000422.1 GCA_016929205.1 Anaerolineae bacterium | reverse complement strand
GGCGTTCCCCTCTTTTTTGAGATGATACCCTTTTGTTTTGTGGTTGCCGAACGCGGTTGGCTTGTGCGACTTGGTTGGTTGCATACTGAAACGTTCCATATGGCTTGTTGACAGCCTGTTTTTTCTGTGTTATACTCGTGTGCAGCATCGTTGGCTTTTTGGGGCCTGGATCCAATTTGATCCGCGCTTATGATCAGAAAACATCATTTATCCAGATGTCGACATTGCATCGCCGAACCTGTGCACGAACGTGCAGTGATAGACTGTTGAACCCCCGGTTCTTTTACAAAGCGATTTTGAGCGAACGAGGTCTCGTTCTCTTTCCCGGAAAGAAAGGAGGTTTCTCGGCAATCTTGTTTTCGTCAAATCAGTCCAGATGTATTTTTTTTGCAAAAGGAGGATAACAAGTGTCGAAACGAAAATGGGTTTCAGTTTTATTGGCGGTTGTGATTGTAACGTCTATGCTGGTCGTTGCCTGCAAACCCAAGGGGGCGGGCGGCGGCGGCGGCACCTTGATTGTAGGTCGTGGCGGTGATTCGGTCAGTTTGGACCTGGCTTCGGTGACCGATGGCGAGTCCTGGCGTGTCGGTGGTGAGATCCTCGATACGCTGGTCAAACTTGAGGGCACCAGCACCAAGGTCATTCCCTGGCTGGCCGAATCGTGGGAGAGCTCGGATGGCAAGACGTGGACGTTCAAGCTGCGCAAGGGCGTCAAGTTTCACGATGGGACGCCGTGTGACGCCGAGGCGGTCAAGTGGAACTTTGACCGCTGGCGCGACGAGAGCAATGAGTGGCGTTTTGGCCGCACCTTTGAGTATTACACCCACGAGTTTGGCGAGGATTATGCTATTGTCGATACCAAGGTCATCGACGAGATCACCTTCCAGTTTACCCTGGCCAACCCATCTGCCGTGGTGTTGTACAAGTTGCCGTTGAGCACCTTTGGCATTGCCAGCCCGGCGGCGATCAAGGAGCAGGGCGACAAGTATGGCACGCCGGCCGGCACGGCGGTCGGAAGCGGGCCGTTCAAGTTTGTCGAGTGGATCCCCGACGACAAGATCGTGCTCGAGCGCAACCCCGATTGGTGGGGTGACGGGCCCAAGCTGGATCGTTTGATCTTCCGCTCCATCCCCGATAACTCGGCCCGTTTGGCCGAATTGCTGGCCGGCACGGTGCACACCGCCGACCTGGCGCAGACCGATATGGCTACCGCAGCGGCTGATCCGAACATCTTTACCCTCGTCAACCCAGCTATGAGCACCGGCTACATTGCCTTCCAGCAGTGCACGGAACCGTTTGACGATCCCAAGGTGCGCTGGGCGATTGCTCATGCCATCAACCGCCAGGCATTGGTTGACACGTTTTACACCCCGCAAGACACGCTGGCCACTGGCTTCCAGCCCCCGGCGATCCTGGGCAGCAATCCCGACCTGCCAGCGATCGAATACGATCCGGACAAGGCCAAGCAACTGTTGACCGAGGCCGGCTTCCCCGAGGGGTTCAAGACCGAGTTCTGGTACATCCCGGTCATCCGTGGCTATTTCCCCGATTCCAAGGCCATTGGTGAGGCGATCGCCGTCGATCTGGCCAAGGTGGGGATCGAAGTCGAGCTGATGACCGAAGACTGGGGCGCGTACCTGGAGCACCGCAACGAGGGCAAGTTCCCCATGTGGATGCTGGGCTGGGGCTCCGACAACGGCGACCCCGACAACTATATCGGCTGGCACTTTATCCATCCGATCGGAGAGCCCAAGGCTGAAGACTGCTATGCCAACGACACGCTGGCGCAGTTGCTGATCGATGGGGCCAAAGAGCCGGATATCGCCAAGCGCGAGGAGATCTACAAGCAAGCCGAGCAAATCGTTCACGACGATATGGCCCGCCTGCCGGTCGCCTGGACTGCCGGGCAGCAGTTCTGGCGCAACGAAGTCAAAGGTCGAGAGCCGGTCGTCTTTCGCTCCTGGTTTGAAAAGACCTGGATCGAAGAAGCAAAATAAGTTGTTCTGAAAGCGATTAGGCCAAGATGGACCCTTGGGATTTCAGCGAACGCAGTTCGCACATCCCAAGGGTCTCTGCCCGATTGTGCAACAAGCTACGATCGCCAAAAGCTTTTGGCAGGTCGGCGCGAAAGTCTCGTTTGCCGATTCGATCAATAGGGGAGAAGCGACATTGACGGCATACATCATCCGGCGCGTTTTGGGACTCATTCCTGTTCTGCTTGGGATCACAGTCCTGGTGTTTTTTCTGATTCGCCTGATTCCTGGCGATCCGGTGATCACGATGCTGGGGGACAGGGCCAGCGCAGCGGACGTCGAACGTGTCCGGGAACAGTTGGGGCTGAACGAACCGTTACATATTCAGTATCTCAACTACATGGGGCAGTTGTTCAGAGGGGATTTGGGACAGTCGATCATCAACCGCACCGACGTCACGTTTGAGTTGGCGTATCGCCTTCCGGCGACGATTGAAATGGTGGTCGGGGCGTTGATTTTGGGCGTCCTGGTGGGCACGTCTGTGGGCGTGGTCTCGGCCATCCGGCGCAATTCCTGGTTTGATATTCTGGGCATGATCGGAGCGCTGCTGGGGGTGTCAATGCCCATCTTTTGGCTGGCACTGATCCTCATTTATGCCCTGGCGGTGAACGCCAAGATCCTGCCGCCCAGCGCGCGTCTCGATGTGGACATTTACATCAAGCGCGTCACCGGGTTCGTGCTTGTTGATACGCTGCTGGCCGGCGACATCTATGCCTTTTTCAACGCTATCTGGCACATGATTTTGCCCACCTTTGTCTTGAGCACGGTGGTGATGCCCGGGCTGGCGCGGATCACGCGGGCCAGTATGCTCGAAGTGCTGCAGCAGGATTACGTGCGCACGGCGTGGGCCAAGGGGCTGTCGGAGAAAGTGGTGATCGTCAGACACGCGCTCAAAAATGCGTTGCTGCCGATCGTCACCGTCATCGGCGGCTGGCTGGCTGGCTTGCTGGGCGGCGCGATCCTGACCGAGACTGTGTTCTCGTGGCCGGGAATGGGGACGTGGACCTATCGAGCCATTCTGGGCCGCGATTATCCGATCGTTCAAGGAAGCGTTCTGGTCAGCGCGACGATCTATGTGTTTGTCAACCTGGCTGTTGACATTTTGTACGCCTTTATCGATCCCCGAATTCGCTACGATTGACGGTTCGACCTTGCGAGGAGAAATCACGTGAGCCATTCCGATCCCAAGCTTGCCTCCCATCCCGAGTTTGAAGACGCATTTGGACGCAAATCTCGCAGCCTGTGGAGCGATGCCTGGCGGCGACTGCGCTACAGCATTACCGCCCGCATTGGCATGGTGATTGTGGGCATCATTGTCCTTGTCGCCGTTTTGGCCCCGCTCGTCGACCCCTACGATCCAAAGTTGGACGCCGATCTGGAAAATTCGCGCCAGTCTCCTTCGTGGCAGCACATCTTTGGTACCGATCGCCTGGGGCGGGACATTTTCAGGCGGATCGTGCACGGCGCAAGACTTTCATTGAGCGTGGGGATCACTGCCGTGCTCGTCTCGGGCACCGGCGGGACGCTCCTGGGGTTGGTAAGCGGTTACTTTGGCGGCCCTGTGGATATGATCATCATGCGTGTGGTCGATATCTTGATGGCTTTTCCCGGTATGCTGCTGGCCATTGCCATCGTCGCCGTGCGCGGCACGGGGTTGTTTAATACGGTTATCGCCCTCAGCGTCGTTGGCGTCACCGGCTATGCACGCTTGGTGCGTTCGATGGTTCTGTCGATCCGCCAG
>JAFGJF010000421.1 GCA_016929205.1 Anaerolineae bacterium | reverse complement strand
TGCCACTCACAGCGGCGACGCGTGGATTGATCGGCGAACGCGAACTGTCGCTGGTCAAACCGACGGCTATGTTGATCAATTGCGCGCGCGGTGGCATCGTCGACGAAAAAGCGCTGCACGATGCCCTGCAAGAAGGTCGCCTGGCCGGGGCCGCGCTCGACGTCTTTAGCCAGGAGCCGCCGTTCGACAGCGCCCTGCTGGACACCCACCAGGTCGTCGTCACCCCACATCTGGGCGCATCGACGCGCGAGGCCCAGGTAGCGGTGGCGGTCGATGTCGCCCACCAGGTGATCGACGTGCTGAACGGCAAACCCGCCGCACACCCCATCAATGCTCCCTTTGTACCTCCAGAAACGCAGGCACGGCTTTTGCCCTACTGCGAACTGGCCGAAAAGCTGGGCTGTGCAGCCAGCCAGTTGGTCGATAAACACCTCAACCAGGTGCACATTCGTTATGCCGGTGAGTTGGCCGATATGGACACCAACCTGCTGCGCGCGTTGGTCATCAAGGGGCTGCTGCAAGACATCACCGAAAGCCGGATCACGCTGGTCAACGCGAATCTGGTGGCACGCGATCGTGGGTTGAACGTCGTCGAGGAAAAGACCGACGACGCCGGTCACTTTGCCAACCTGATCACGATCTCGTTTCACGACAACGGCCAACAACGCGTGCTTTCGGGCACGATCATTCATCACGAGCCATACATCGTGCGCATCGATCAGTATTGGATGGATTTTCTGTTGTGCGGTTACCAACTGCTCGTCTACAACCGCGACCAGCCGGGCACGATCGGCGAGGTGGGCCGGGTAACCGGTCGCGCAGACATCAACATCGCCTTTATGGCCGTGGGGCGTTTGCAGCCGCGCGGCGACTCGCTGATGGTGCTCACTCTGGACGAACGTGCATCACCCCAAGTGCAGGCGGAAATCAACGCCGTGCCCGGCGTGTACGGCGTGCGCCTGCTCGAACTCTGAACGATTTGCCACCGTTCAGCGCAGAAAGGAGGATGACGGAGCCCAAACCTGTTTCTGCACGATCATGATCATCATCGTCGAATTCGTATGTGTTTGAAAGGAGAAAAACAGTGAATCTGAGAAGACCCAATGCCAGTGACGTGACCGGCACGTACAACCGCTCCAAAAACGTCGTCCCAATGTCCGGACTCTGTTCGGCCTGCCGCGATGGCTGCCGAGGTGGGTGCGAGACATTCTTGGCCTCTTTTCGCGGCCGCGAGGTACTCTATCCGAGATTCTTTGGTGACGTCACCGCCGGCGCGGACAAGGACTATCCGCTCGATTACTCGCATTTGAACATCCAGGGCTACGCCGTGGGCGCCAAAGGCCTGCCCGACGGCGTCGAAGCAAACCCGGATACAGCTCGCTTTCCCAACGTTAACACTGAAACCGAGTACGGGTGGGACAAAAAAATCAAGATGCAAGTGCCCTTTTTTACCGGCGCACTGGGTTCAACCGAGATCGCCCGCAAGAACTGGGACCACTTTGCGATCGGCGCCGCCATTTCTGGCATCACCCTCGTCTGCGGCGAAAACGTATGCGGCATCGACCCCGACCTGGAATTGAACAACAATGGCAAAATCGCCCATTCGCCCGAGATGGATCGCCGGATCGAGATTTACAGGCGCTTCCAGCAAGAGTACGGCGAATTGTTGGTACAGATGAACGTCGAGGACACGCGCCTGGGTGTGGCGGAATACGTGATCGACAAGCACGGCATGGAGACGATCGAGCTCAAGTGGGGACAGGGCGCCAAGTGCATCGGCGGCGAAATCAAGGTCAAAAGCCTCGAACGGGCGATCGAGTTGAAAAATCGCGGCTATATCGTCTCACCCGATCCAACGCGTCACGACGTCCAGGCCGCTTATCACGACGGCGCGATCAAGGAATTCGAACGACACTCGCGCCTGGGGTTTGTGTCTTTTGAATCATTTATGGCCGAGATCCAGCGCCTGCGCAAGCTCGGGTTCAAGCGGATCACGCTCAAGACAGGTGCTTATTCGCCTGCCGAACTGGCTATGGCCTTGCGCTTTGGCGCTGAAGCCAAGCTCGACCTGATCACGCTCGACGGCGCGCCGGGTGGCACGGGTATGAGCCCCTGGCCAATGATGAACGAGTGGGGCATTCCATCGTTCTATATGCATTCCCTGGCCTACCAATTTGCAGAAAAACTCACCCAGCGAGGGCTTCGTGTGCCCGACCTGGCCTTTGCCGGCGGTTTTTCGACCGAAGATGGTGTGTTCAAAGCGCTGGCGATGGGCAGCCCCTACGTCAAGGCCGTGTGCATCGGTCGCGCGCTGATGATCCCCGGTATGGTCGGCAAAAACATCGGCCTGTGGCTCGATGCTAACGACCTGCCCAAGAGCATTCTCCAGTATGGCACCACCGTCGAAGAGATCTTTGTGTCCTATGAAGAGGTGAAAGACCGGTACAGCGACGAGATCAAGGATATTCCGCTGGGTGCCATCGGCATCTTTACCTACTGTGAAAAAATGCAAGTCGGGCTTCAGCAGTTGATGGCCGGAAGCCGTAACTTTAACCTGTCAACCATCTCCCGCCAGGACTTGATGGCCCTGACCAAAGAGGCGGCCCAAGTGTCAGGCATCCCGTACGTGATGGACGCCTATCGTGAAGAAGCGGACAAGATCCTAGAGCTGTAAACAAAACGAGTTTCTCGAATGGTCACGGCCTTGGGAGCACCGTAGGACGGTGCTCCCAAGGCCAACCCACCGGGAGGAGAATATGTATCGAGCGTGGTTTGAGTGCATTCGCGGCTGCGGTGAGACGTTTTCACTGGACGAGGTCATCTATACCTGTCCCAACTGCGGCGGCCTGCTCGACGTCGAGCACGACGTAGACACCCTGCGCAATCGCAGTGCCGGGGCATGGATCTCGCTCTTTGACCGCCGCATTCACACCCACGAATGGCCTTATGGCAGTGGCGTGTGGGGCAAGAAAGAATGGGTGCTGCCGACGGTCGATAATGAAAACGTCGTATCTATGTACGAAGGGCACACCAATTTGTTTTGGGCCGAACGGCTGGGCAACGGGTTGGGACTGGAAGATTTGTGGGTCAAACAATGCGGCAACACGCATACCGGATCGTTCAAGGATCTGGGCATGACCGTGCTCATCTCGCAGGTGCGCCAGATGCGGGCCAACGGCGTACCCATTCGTGCCGTGGCCTGTGCCTCAACCGGCGACACGTCGGCGGCGCTGGCAGCCTATGGTGCGGCGGCAGGCATTCCAACCATCGTCTTTTTGCCGCGCGGCAAGGTCTCGACGGCACAATTGGTGCAACCGATCGCCAACAACGCACTGGTGCTGGCCCTCGACGCCGATTTTGATGGCTGTATGACGATTGTAAAACAGGTCACCGCCGACAGGCAGATCTATTTGGCCAACTCGATGAACAGCTTGCGCATGGAAGGACAAAAAACAATTGGCGTCGAGATCATCCAGCAGTTCGAATGGCAGGTGCCGGACTGGATCGTGATCCCTGTGGGCAATCTGGGTAATGTCAGTGCATTGGGCAAAGGGCTGCTGATGATGAAAGAACTGGGCCTGATCGACAAACTGCCGCGCATTTTATGCGCTCAAGCCGCCCACGCCAATCCCCTTTACCTGAGCTACCTGTCCGGTTTCCAGGACTATCGCCCGGTTGTCGCCCAAAAGACGGCAGCAAGCGCAATCCAGATCGGCAACCCGGTCAGCTACGAACGCGCGGTCAAGGTTTTGAAACAACTGGACGGCATCGTCGACCAGGCGACAGAGCAAGAATTGGCCAATGCCTGCGCGCGCGCCGACCGCACCGGCCTCTACACCTGCCCGCATACCGGCGTGGCCCTGGCTGCGTTGTTCAAAGCCACCGAACGCGGTGACATCCGGCCAAACGACCGCGTCATCGTCATCTCGACAGCACACGGACTCAAATTCACCGATTTTAAGGTCGACTATCACGATTCACAGTTGCGAGACGTGATCTCGCACTATGCCAATCCGCCATTGGAACTCGCCGCCGACGTGCGAGTCGTCAAGGAGGCCATATCTCAAGAGCTGGTCAAGAGAGGAGCAGACTAATGCCAGATCAAGCCACGCCTTATCGCGTTGCAATGAAATTTGGTGGCACATCGGTGGGCAGTGTCGAGGCCATCGCCCGTGTCGCCGACATTGTCCGGCGCACGCAGGACAATGCGCTGCACCGCAGCGATGGCATCGATGCCCGGCAAACAATCGTCATTGTTTCGGCTATGAACGGCGTGACCAACAACCTAATCCGCGCCGCGCGATCGGCCGTGCAAGACGATGCCCAGACGGTGACCGAGATCATCCAGGGTCTGCGCCAGCGCCATCTCGATACCCTGTCCACGCTCGTGCCCGACGCCGGCGCGCGCTTTGACATCGAGGGCGAGATCGATGCGCTGCTCACACACGTACACAGCCTGTGCCGGGCCATCTCGATCCTCGGCGAACTGACGGCCCGCGGCCTGGACGTGGTCAGCGGGCTGGGGGAGCGCCTGTCGGTGCGCATCGTCGCCGCCGCCATACGTGCCCAGGGCATCGCGGCCCAGGCCATCGAGGCCAGCGAGATCATCGTCACCGATGAGAATTTCGGCGCGGCCAACCCATTGATGGCGCAGACGCAAGAGCGCGTGCGCGCACGCTTGCTGCCGCTCCTGGAGAACAACGTCGTCCCTGTTGTGACCGGCTTTATCGGCGCGACCCAAGATGGCACACTGACCACGCTGGGGCGAGGCGGCAGCGATTATAGCGCCACGATCATCGGCGCCTGCCTGGACTGCGACGAGATCTGGATCTGGTCGGATGTGAACGGGGTGATGACCGCCGACCCGCGCGT
>JAFGJF010000420.1 GCA_016929205.1 Anaerolineae bacterium | reverse complement strand
GGAGAAACCTTTAGGGCCAGCAAGGTTTCCCCAGAGATATCGATAATAATCTGACTCATTGTATCTTGCTCCTGCCGTTTTGCCTGGCTCGGGCAAAACGGTGTATACTGCGTGCCTGGTCATATGCCGGGCAGAGATGCTGCTTGTATTCTTATCGAGTGTATCACCAATGAGTAGCTCTGTCAATCATCGTTGAGCTTTTTTGACGCTCTTTTACAGACGTAAACACGGCATTGGTGTTTCTGAAGGCGAGTCCCGCATCCTGCGGATCTCAAGCATTTATCTCTCCCCAGTTGTTTTGCGCCAGGGCGGAATTCGTTTATAATCATAGTCATAGCCATAAACGTGTATCCAAATCACTATCTTGGAGCGAGTGTAAGGCAGCGTTGCCGCTATTCACCGGTCTCGACAGGCTGCACAAAGGCGTGTTGGCTCCTCACTAGTCTTGTCAGGAGGAAAACATGTTCAAACTCAGCGACAACGTTCAACGCATTGCGCCTTCGGCAACTATGGCCATTTCATCTCGCGCGGCGGCAATGAAGGCTGCCGGAGAGGATGTGATTGCCCTTGCCGCCGGCGAACCCGATTTCGCCACCCCGCAGCACATCGTCGATGCCGCCAAAGCCGCATTGGATGAGGGATTCACCAAGTACACGCCCGCGGCGGGCACCCCGCAGCTTCGCGCTGCCTGGGCCGACAAGATCGGGCGCGAACGCGGCGTCACCTACGAGTCCAAGCAGCTCATCGTCACCGCCGGCGGCAAACAAGCCGTGTTCAACACCGTCTACGCCCTCGCCGGTCCGGGCGACGAGGTCATCGTCCCCGCCCCCTACTGGGTCAGCTACTCTGAGCAGGTCAAGGCCGTTGGGGCGACGCTCGTCGTCGTCCAGACCACGGCAAAAGACGAGTTCAAGTTGACCGCCGACGCCCTTCGTGGGGCGATCACCGACCGTACCAGTTTGTTGATTCTTTGCTCGCCCTCCAATCCCACCGGCTCGGTCTATACCCGTGCCGAACTGGAAGCGTTGGCCCGGGTCTTGGTCGAGTACCAAGTGCCGGTGCTCTCGGATGAGGTGTACGACGCGCTGGTGTACGGTGAGCCGTTCGTCAGCATGGCCTCGCTGGGCAAAGAGATGTACGATTTGACCGTTGTCGCCGGCGCGGTGTCCAAAACGTATGCCATGACCGGCTGGCGCATTGGTTTTGCTGCCGGGCCTGCCGACGTGATCGCCGCATGCGGACGCCTGCAAAGCCATACCACCAGCGGCGCAAACTCGATCGCCCAGAAAGCGGCGTTGGCCGCGATCACTGGCGATCAATCTTCTGTTGAAAAGATGCGCCTGGCCTTTGACGAGCGTCGCAAGTATATGTACGGCCGCTTGAATGCCATGTTTGGCGTCTCTTGCTTCGAGCCAACCGGGGCTTTTTACACCTTTCCCGACGTCTCGGCCAACTATGGCCAGCGTTACCAGGGCGAGGAAATCAGCGGCTCGATGGATTTTTGCCGCTTGCTGCTCGAGCACGAAAAAGTGGCGCTCGTGCCCGGCATTGAATTTGGCAATGACAATCACGTGCGGCTTTCCTATGCGGCCAGCATGGAGCAAATCAAGGAAGCCTTGGATCGGCTGGAGCGGTTTATTGGGCGAATTGACTGATCTGCTGTTTCGCGGGTTGATCATCGGCATCTCGATTGCCGCGCCGGTTGGACCGATCGGCGTGTTGTGCATCCGTCGCACGTTGGCCCAGGGCACGGCTGCTGGATTCGTGTCCGGCCTGGGGGCAGCCACGGCCGACGCACTCTATGGCTGTGTGGCCGGATTTGGCTTGACCTTTATCTCTGGCTTGCTTGTCCAACAGCAGGTCTGGTTCCGTCTGGCCGGCGGTTTGTTTCTGTGCTACCTGGGCGTCAGGGCTTTTCTGGCCGAACCTGCGCACGAGCCGGCAGAAGACCGGAAAGGCAGCCTTCTGAAGGCCTATGCCTCGACCTTGTTCCTGACCCTGACCAATCCGGTGACCATTCTCTCTTTTGCGGCCATTTTTGCCGGCCTGGGTCTTGCCAGCGCCGCCCAGAGCTATGCCTCGGCGATCGCGATGGTTGCCGGTGTTTTTGCCGGATCGGCGTTATGGTGGCTCACCTTGAGCGGCGGGGTCAGCTTGTTCCGCAAGCGCTTTTCCCTGACCGTCCTGCATTGGGTCAATCGGATTTCGGGCATTGTGATCACCGGGTTTGGTGTATTTTCGCTGTTCTCGATGCTCTAAACTATAAAGTGATGTGTTTAAAATGATGGTATAAAAAGAAGCCGGGGTTTCACAAAACCCCGGTTTCCCGTCGACCCATCTCCAGACCATGGAATGATCCAGGTTCCCATCAAGGAGGATGTGTATGGTTCGCAATGGCTACCAGCACATGGTGCTGGACGACTATGTGCACAAGCTACGACCGATCCGAGAGCAGCGGCGCGATCGCCTGGCGGCGATCGCCACACCCGAACAGGCGCGCGCCTACCAACAGCAGGTACGCCAGGCGATCCGCCGCGCCTTTGCGCCGGTCCCGCCCAAGACGCCGCTCAATGCCCGTGTCACGCGGGTGATCGAGCAGCCCGATTTCCGCATTGAAAATCTCACTTTTGAGAGCCGACCCGGCTGCCTGGTGACGGCCAATCTCTATGTTCCCAACGATCTCATCCGGCCTGCCCCCTGCGTACTCGGGACGTGTGGCCATTCTGCGACGGGCAAGGCATTCGACCTCTACCAGCAGTTCTCCCATCGTCTGGCGCGCGCCGGGTTTGTCGTCCTGACCTACGATCCCTTTAGCCAGGGCGAACGCGACCAGTATCACCATTCCGGCTTTGGCGAGCAGATCGGCATAGGCACCCGCGCCCACAACATGATGGGCAAGCAGCTCGAACTTTTGGGCGAGTTTTTTGGATTTTGGCGCGCCTGGGATGGCATCCGTGCCCTCGACTATTTGCTGGACCGTCCCGAGGTCGATCCGTCTTGCGTGGGCTTGACCGGCAACTCGGGCGGCGGCACGATGAGCACCTGGCTGTGGGCCATTGAGGATCGTTTTACCATGGCCGCACCCAGTTGTTTTGTGACTACTTTTTTGCACAACCTGGAAAATGAACTGCCCGCCGACGCCGAGCAGTGTCCGCCGGGCGTGATCGGTGCAGGGTTGGAAATGGCCGATTTCATCATGGCTTCTGCGCCCAAACCGGTACTCTTGATGGGACAGCGATTTGATTATTTCGACCGCCGAGGGCTGCAGGAGGCATTTGCCGACGTTGAGTCGTTCTACGCCAAGATGGACGCCCCGCCAGAGAACACAGACTTGTTCATTGGTCCCCAGGGACACGGATACTCGGTCCAAAACCAACAGGCCATGGTCGCATTTTTTTGCCGGCATGCCGGTTTGCCTGTCGTCCAGGTGGACGAGGTCGATGTCCTCCCGGAAAAAGAACTGAATGCCATCCCATCCGGCCAGACCAACGAGGCTGGCGCGACGCCAATCTACGAGTTGATCGCCGTGCAGGCTCAACAGATCGTCGCCCGACGGCCCAGACTCGATCCCGATGCGCTGCGAGAGAGGCTGCGCGTGCTGCTGTCGCTGTCTTCCGTCCGTCCACTCCCCCATTATCGCGTCCCGCGGCCGGCGCGGACCGAGGGCGAAATCCAGGCGCGCTATGCTGTCGAGACACAAGCACATATTCGCGCAATTATGCGCAAACTGGTGGCCGATCCCCCCCACCCTTTCAGCCTGGACGTCGAACCGCAAGTGCGTCTCTATCTGCCCCATATCTCTGCTGAGGTCGACCTGGCGGAAAATGAGTGGGCGATCTCGCTCAAAGAGACCCTACCGCTCTACGCCCTTGACGTGCGCGGTCTGGGCGAATCGCTGCCGGAAGAGCAAGGCGAGGATTTCTTTCAACCCTATGGCATGGACTATATGTTTCACGCCTATGGTTTGATGCTGGGCCAGAGCTACCTGGGACGCCGCATCCACGACCTGCTGTGTGTGCTCGATCTGTTGGTCCACGAGGGCGCGGAGGCAGTCCATCTCTTTGGCCGCGGGCAGGGGGCGATCCTGACCCTCTTTGCCGCGCTGTTTCACGATCGTGTGGCCTCGGTGACGCTCAAAGATGCGCCGCGCTCCCTTTTCGAGTGGACGCAGACGCCTTACGTCACCTGGCCTGCCGCCAATTTTGTGCGTGGCATGCTCAACCTGTGCGATCTGCCGGACCTCCTCGACCTTCTCGGCGAACGAGTCGAGATCGTGGACCATTGGGGACCGACAATGGAACCGGCTCCCTGACGTATTGTAGAGCGCCCGATGATCTGTACGAATTGACAAATCTTGGAAATCGACCACAATATGCGGATGTGCAGCGTGTTCTGTGGTCACGCCTTCACACTCTTCGACTGCGGCAGTAAGTCACATTTCCATGCGTGCAAGTAGGTCACGATTCAGGCGAACACAAAACGTTCGCACCGTGACATTGTAAACCCAAGGAGGAAAAAACGTGGTGAAAAAAGTAAAGGTCGGCGTCATTGGCTGTGGCAACATCAGCCCCATCTATTTCAAAGCCGGCAAGAAATTCGAGATCCTCGACATCGTCGCCTGCGCGGACTTGATCATGGAGCGGGCCGAGGCGCGTGCTGCTGAATTTGACGTTCCCAAGGCGTGCACCGTCGAGGAACTGCTGTCCGACCCCGAGATCGGAATCGTCCTCAACATTACGATTCCCAATGCCCACGCCGAGGTGGCGTTCAAGGCATTGGAGGCTGGCAAGAGTGTCTACAATGAAAAACCGTTGGCCATTACCCGCGAGGACGGCAAAAAGATGCTGGCGATGGCCAGGGAAAAAGGGCTGCTGGTTGGTGGCGCACCTGATACGTTCCTGGGCGGCGGGCACCAAACCTGCCGAAAATTGATCGATGATGGTTGGATCGGCGAACCCATTGCCGCCACGGCGTTTATGACCTGTCACGGGCACGAAAGCTGGCATCCCGACCCCGAATTCTATTACAAGGTCGGTGGCGGCCCAATGTTCGACATGGGGCCGTACTATTTGACCGCCCTGGTCAACATGATCGGCCCGGTCAAGCGCGTTAGCGGCTCTACCCGCATCACTTTCCCAGAGCGCACGATTACCAGCGCCAAAAAGTTTGGCAAAAAAGTCGAGGTCGAGGTACCGACCCACGTTGTCGGCTTGCTCGATTTTGCTAATGGCGCGATCGGCACGATCATCACCAGCTTTGATGTGTGGAGCGCCAACCTGCCGCGCATCGAGGTTTATGGCACCGAGGGATCGCTCAGCGTGCCTGATCCCAATACCTTTGGTGGGCTGGTCATGGTGCGCCGGATGGGGGCACAGGAGTGGAGTCCCATTCCCCTGGCTTATGGCTATGCAGAAAACAGCCGCGGCCTGGGTATGGCCGATATGGCCTATGCCTTGCGCTTTGGCCGCCGCCACCGCGCCAACGAATCGCTGACCTATCACGTGCTCGACATCATGCACGCCATCCACGATGCATCCGATTCAGGCCAACATGTCATGCTCGAAAGCAGTTGTGAGCGCCCCGCCCTGCTGCCCCTTGGCTTGATGGAAGGGTTCCTGGACGAATAATGCTGTTTGATGCTCATCCCGGATCGCGGCAGTGACCAAGTGCGCAATCGTCATTGCCACCCGGGATGAGCGATGATTGGTCAGGATGTGAATTCGCGGGGATCGATTCGCCGTATTTCGCTCACCTGGTCGAAATGTGCGTCTGTGCTCAAGATGTGTGAGATCCCGTTGTTGAGCATCACCGCGACGTGAACCAGGTCGCGGGATTGGAGCTTGGGGTAACGCTCAACAAGTCTTCTCGATTGATGGATATCGCCAACCGTGACCGGTAATGTCGTCGGGATGAGTGTCTCGAGCTTGATGCTGACCTGGCATGCCTTTGCTGGCAGGCCAAGAGAAATATAGCGGTGCATAATCTCTTGATGAATCTCGCTGCTGACTAGCGCGTGCATTTTTTCGTCAACGATTTTGGCCAAGGATGCTTGACAGGGTTGACGAAAAGGATGTTCTGTACCGACGGCGTACATAATGATGTTGGCATCGACAAAGATCGCATCACACATCATCATCACATTGCTCCCACCGGGACTCGATCATTTGCTCCATCACTTCCCAATCGTCAACCGGCAATTCCTGGGAACACAGCCATTCGAGTGCTTTTTGCTTGCGTCGTTGCTCCAAATCCAGGATCAAGACCTGTTCGATCGTTTCACGGATGATAGAGCCGATGGGTTTGTCCGTTTCCTGGGCATATTCTTGCAAGAGTTCGTACTGCTGCTCGGTAAACATTGTTTGTACGCGTTTGACGTACTTGCGTGCCGGTCGTCCCATACTCCCTCCCTGATGAGTATCGCGATCAATAGTATCTATACAAGTGTATCACATTTCCCATTCGCCGTCAAACATTTTCTCGAGTGGGATGTATTTGCTTTGGTCGCGATTTTCCGATCGCGTTATGGAGCGAATTCGCATGAACAAGTTGTTCAGAAAAATCCGGCGTTTGATCCGGCGCAACCTGGCGTTGTTGTTAGCCCAGGACTATGATGCCGACCTGGACGAGATCGCGCACTTGATTCGCCAGGCCGAAGCCAAACTCGAAACCGCGCGGGCCGACATTGCCTCGGCGCTGGTGCGTGAAAAAGAGATCGAGCGTGAAATGATGGCTGCAACGGCCCTGGTCCACGATTGGGAATCGCGTGCCAAAGCGGCGCTGAGAGCCAATCAGGAGGCCGAGGCCCGCCATGCCGTCGAGCGTAAACTGGTCTACGGACATACGGTCGATCAACTGGATGCTGAATTGGCCAGACAGAACGAGGCTATCGCCTATCTGCGCAGCCGGGCTCACGAGCTGCGGATTCGCCTGGACGCGGCACGCCGTTGGCGCGAGATCATTGAAACGCGCCAGCAGCGCCAGGATACAGAAGAACAGATCCGCCGCGCTTTTCGCCGTGAGGGCGTCATTCGCGACCTGGACCAGGTTCTGGAACAAGCCATCTCCCGCAGTGAGGAGCGTGAAGCCATTCTCGAAGCGGCACGCGAATTGGAAGCGAGCTCGTTAGCAGTGCGTCTGGATCGATCTCGAACCGAGGCCGAGGTCGAGGACGAATTGCAGGCCCTGCGCGCACGCTTGCAAGAGAACGCACAGCGGAACGACACAGGATAAGGCTCAAGCTATTCCACTTGATGGTAAATATCTCACACCCTGGTATAACCAAATTCTCAACATGGGGGTACACTATATCCCCATCACTCACAAAGGAGGTTATATCATGGGTAAGCGCACCCGC
>JAFGJF010000055.1 GCA_016929205.1 Anaerolineae bacterium | reverse complement strand
GTCCCGCGCCCCGTGTTCGAGGCACAGGTCGCCGACGATTTCCATGTCCGCGTCCACAGCCTCTTCGCGACTGCCATCCAGTTGGATCAGCAAATGTGCGCTGGCATCATGGTAAGGGACTTCTTTTTCCAGCAGCCGTTCCACCGCCAGGACGCTGTCTTGCTCCATAAACTCGATCGCCGAGGGCACGATCCGATGGGCAATCATGTCCGACACCGTATCCGCTGCCGCCTGGAAATCGTCGAACGGGACCAACAGGTCGATCTGCACCTTGGGCAGAGGAAGCAGCCGCAAGATAATCTTGGTAATCACAGCCAGCGTGCCCTCCGAGCCAACGAGCAGTTGCATTAAATTATAGCCGGTGACGTTCTTGACCAGTTTGCCACCACAGGTGACGATTTCGCCCGATGGCAAGACCGCCTCCAGGCCGTATACGTAATCCTTGGTCACCCCGTACTTGACCGCTCTCGGACCGCCTGCCCCCTCGGCAACGTTGCCGCCGATCGAGCACGAATCCAGGCTGGCCGGGTCAGGCGGGTAAAACAACCCTTCGGCTTCTACTGCCCGGTGAATGTCGCCGGTCAGCACACCCGGTTCAACCGTGACCATCAAATTCTCTTGATCAATTTCCAGGATACGATCCATATTGGATAGTGACAAAACGATCCCGCCCTGGACGGGTACGGCTCCCCCACTGAGGCCATACCCTTTGCCTCGCGGTGTGACCGGAATGCGCTCTCGTTGAGCCAGCCGAAAGATGTCCGCAACCTGATCGGCCGATGTTGCTTCAACCACCACCTCGGGGTCGGCCCGCAGCCCTACGGTTTCGTCATGACTGAATGGTTCCATCGCTTCAGCCCCAACCAGGACGTGATCCAGGCCAACGATCTCGCCCAGCGCGTCAACAATGCTTGCGTTTACTTGACGATACATTCAACTCTCCTTCAGAGTAAATAGATTCGCCAGAAGCCGATCAGTATGAGCTCTGCCGAGTGACGAGAGGCAGGTATACGAGATGATCGGTTGGAAACACCACAACGGGAGCCGTGTGTGCCAATTCCACCTCACCGACACCACGCGCGCCAACGGTGATGGTGTACGTGGCATAGTTGGTCAAACCGGTCAACGCGTAATTCAACGTCGCCGCCGGTAAACCCGTGATCGGCGACACCCCTTCGGCAGCATCGTTGGCCCCCGCCTGGTGCGTATACGTGATCGCATAGCTGGACGGCGACGCAGGAAATGCTGTCCAATTGAGGTCAATGCGCCGGTCATTTGGTATCCCTCGCAAGACAAAACTGTCCGCCTCAAAAGCCCCGATATCGGGTGCGCCACCCAGGTAATCGTCGTTGATACCGGGCAAACGTACGCCGCGGTCGATCAGCGGGCTGTCGGCGTCCAGGTAACAGTTGTTGTTTGCCGCGTCTACAAAACCCGGCGCGGCGCTCAGCCCGTGCAGTTCCTGGCCGGTGTTGGCCTGAAAATCGGCCAGGGTACGCATGTGCCGGTTGGCCCCGTCGCCCCAGTAAACCAGTTCGTTGGCCGCGGTTGTGTACAGCTCGTCATAGTCCAGGTCGACCGGCGATGTGTTCACGTTGCTCAACGCATATCGCGTGCCGGCCCAGATGTTGTTTCGCGCCATGATCGACGCCCAGGAACCGGGATTTTTGATCTGCAAAGCATCGGTATCGGCCGCCGAGGCATAGGCGGTATTGTGGAACAGGTACATCTCGCCGGATGGATCGTACCCGCTGTTAAATTTGAACGAACTGGCCGGCCAGCCATCTTGTGTCGTCGAAGGCGTCACGCCCAGGTTGGTGAACAGGTTGCGCAGCACGTACACCGGCCCATCGTACACCGGAGCCAATGACACACCAACCAGGATCTGGTCGAAATGATTGCCCCAGATGCGCACGTTGCGGCACGTACCATCCGTCTCGATGCCATCGTCGTTGATCCGCGTAAAGGCATTTTCGTACACGTCGACCTCGTTGCTCTCGCCACCCGCCATCTCTGGGCAGACGTGCATCCCGTCGAACGTGTCGTGAACGACATTGCGGCGAATGACCGTCCCTCGCCCCGAAGTTGGGCTGTAAAAGACGACGGCCCCGCTCTCCAGACCACTGTCATCTTTGACCGCCGCCCACGGCCATTCGTACACCGATGCGTCATAGAATTCATTGTCCTGGATCACGTTACTATGTGACCCGTACTTGATGCCGATGCCACTGTTGCAATAATAGATCGTGCAGCCCTCTACCAGATTGTGGCTGGCGTTGTAAAAATAGATGGCTTTGGAATATTCCCCGCCGCCATAGTGCCGCAGATGTAAATTCTGGAAATAAATGTAATCCTGCTCATAAACTTCAAAGGCCTGAGTGTGGTGCGAGACATAAGTTGGCGTGTTGTTGGGATTGGCGTCGCCGGGCAGGCGAACGTAGATCTGCCCGCCGCCAGAATTGAAACCACCGGCAATGCCCCACCGGCGATCCTGCAAATCAGCCAGCGAATGGTAGGGATACAACCGCACGTCGCCGGCAAAAACCTGGTGCGTCGAACCGGCGGTCGACCACACGCCATCGCCTTGATGCGTCCACACGTCGGCCTCGATCAGGTCGGGATCCGCACCGTCTAGAACGGCCGTCTCGCCGTCATAGCCTCGGATGACGATCGGCGAGCCCTCCGCACCGGAACGCGGCAAGGTCATATCGCCCTGGTAATAGACGCCGCCGAGCAGTACGACCTCGTCCCCCGGACCGGCCTGATCCAGCGCATAGGCTACGGTCGCACACGGGTCGCCGATGTCGGCACAATCGTTTTCGCCTCCATTACTGCCTGTCGGGCTGACAAAATAGCTGTTGTCCGCGGTCGGAACGGCGACCTCGGCTCGCGTGACGCCGGTGGTAGAAAGCGTTTCCACGCTGCCACCGTCGTCTACGGTCACGTGGATATCGTAACTCGTGCCCGGTTCAAGGAAAAAAAGGCTGCCCACAAAACGCGTACTGTCTATGCGCGTCAAAGGGTAGGCAGGGTGAAATGTCCCACCGCCACTTTCGCGCACCTCCACCGCTGCCATTGCCCCACTTGACATACTTGCCGGCACGTTGACCGTGAGTCCAAGCGAATGGAACGTGCCATACGGCGTGTCAATCGTCGCCTGGGCCTGTATAGCAGTATGCCTGGCACCAATCGCTAGTGATACCAACAGCAGAAACAAAACAAAACGAACCCTGCGCATTGCAACACCTCCCTTGCTAATCCTGTAGTGGATGCCAGCATTCAAGTCGGAGCTCGGTTGGGTTGCACATCGTGGCTAGAGTTCGGCTAAAGCCTTGACTTGACCATGATACATAGATTCGCAGAATTGAACGCTAGCCTACAATACGGGCAGCATCATCGCCTCGGTAAAAGCCATTGTAAAGCGTGGGTCGTTGGTGAGCTCGACGTATTCGGCCTGGCGCGCAATCTCGTTCGCCAGCTCGCGCTGCTCGGCCGAGATCAACGCCAGGCGGGCCCCCACGCCCGCCGCGTTGCCCACCTGCTCGAATCGATCGACCGGCAATGACGGAAACATACCCACCCGCAGCGCGTTGCGCACGTCAATATACGAACCGAACGCCCCGGCGATGACAATCCGATCCAGGTCATCGACCATGATCCCCGCTTCCTGCATCAGCACCTCTGTCCCGGCGCGCATGGCCCCCTTGGCCAATTGGATCTCGCTAACATCCCCCCGCGTAAGCACGATATCCGATCCATCGCCTTGTTCAGTGCGTGGAACAAGCACAAACTCTGGGCCTGCTTCGCCCATTCGTGCACGAGGGTGATCCAGGGACATCCCGCCCAGATCATTAAGCACACCGATCTTGCGCAACTGCCCCACAGCATCCAGAATGCCCGAACCACAGATCCCGACTGGTGGTTGATCGTCAATGATCTGCAGCGCCACCTGCTCGCCATCAATCCAGACCCGCTCAATCGCCCCCGGTCCAGCGCGCATGCCAGCCTTGATATGCGCCCCTTCGAACGCCGGTCCCGAGGCCGTCGAACAAGTCAACAGCCGGTCCCCAACCTTGAGCGCAACTTCGGTGTTGGTACCGATATCCAACCCCAGCACGACGTCTTTCGCTCGATAGATGCCCGAACCCAACAGCATCGCCACGTG
>JAFGJF010000419.1 GCA_016929205.1 Anaerolineae bacterium | reverse complement strand
GCTGAGAATAGACGATGGCGGGTGGACCATTTGGTGCGTGACATGGTCTCCGGACGGAACGACGATCGCGGCATGTTCAGGCAACACAGTCTTTATGTGGGATGCAGAGAGCGGCGCGCTGCAGCACACCCTGGATGGACATACCGACACGGTGATCAGCCTGGCGTGGTCGCCGGGCGGCGACAGGCTCGCCTCGGCATCCAACGACGCAGCTATCATCATATGGGATAAGGCGACAGGCCAGAGCCTGCACACCCTGGCGACGGGCGGCGGAGGGAGTGGACCCGAGGTGACGTGGACCTCAAATGGAGACCAGATCGCCTACGGTGTGCGCGGCGGGTACCTGATCCTGTGGGACGCTGCGACAGGCAAAGAATTACAAAAAACCAGGATCTTGATTGGAGGCACGTCCGGTATCGCCTGGTCTCCAGAACAGATGAAACTCGCAGTGAGCGAACAAAACGAGGTCATCCTGTTTGACGCCGAGACGTGGAACCAGCTGTACACTTGTGCCGGGCACAAAGGCACCGTTCACAGCATCGCCTGGTCACCCGATGGACAGACGATCGCCTCCGGCTCGTCGGATCAGGCCGTCTTGCTTTGGAATGCCGAGACAGGCGAACGCCTGCAGATCCTGCGAGGACATACGGGCGTGGTGTGGGATGTGGTATGGTCGCCGGACGGAACGCGGCTCGCGTCTGCGTCGCTCGACAAGACCATCGTTCTGTGGCAGGTGGCACCATGAGCAGTGTGGAACAAATGGGCGTTATCTGATGCTGGCATGGTACAAAAAGAGCCTATCGAGATCGATCAAAATGGGTATTGCATCCAACTCTAAAATATGATATCATAAGAACATTCATCGTAAAACAATAGCTTCATCGTCACCATCATGTGGCCGAGGAGTAACTCATTCACGACGCACAGCCGACTCCAGGCCGGAAGTCTTTCCGGTTGGTTGCCGGCTGTTATGTTTTCAAGCGGACCGGCTCCAATCGGCAGTATCCGCAGCGACGCACCCGTGTACAGAATGGAAAGGAGGATCTGTCTTACCGGGAGACAAACCACGCATCTTACCCACCAGACAGAAAGGAAAAAAACGGTGATCAAGAAAATCAGCACAATCGTATCAAGCTTGATGCTCGTCTGGGCTCTGGCAGGTTTCTCACCTATGCGGGCAGATACTCTCCAACAGGAGCCGGCGAGTTTGAACTATGCTGACCAACCTGGAAACGTACCGGGCAGAGCGCCGGAAAAGATCCCGGACGAGATCGCTGCCGAATTTGAGAATATGACCGTTCAGGAATTCCTGACCAGGAACAAAGGGCCCGTTCCACACGCCTTGCAGCAGTTTGACGAGACGCCCATCGTGGTCATCGTCGAGATGGAGGGCGCACCGCTGGCCCAGGTCTACGCCGAAACCATCCCGGATGGTATCGGCGCTATGTCAGCGCTGGCGCAGCAAGACTATGTCCAATCGTTGGCCGCGGCGCAAGAGGTCGTCGCTTCCGGGCTAATGGCATTGGGCGGGCAGATCATCGACCAATACACCAAGGCATACAACGGCATCCTGGCACAACTCCCGACCAACCAGCAAGCAGCCGCGGCGCAACTGCCTGGCGTCAAGGCCATACACGAAGCTCCGCTTCACTATCCGTCCCTGGAAAACAGCGTGCCCTTGATCAATGCCGATTCGGTGTGGGGCGATCTGGGTTTTATGGGAGAAGGGGTGACCATCGCGATCATTGATTCGGGCATCGATTACACCCACGCCGCGTTCGGCGGTATCGGTACGGCGGCGGCATACGCCGACAACGACCCGACGATCATTACCAGTACCCCGGCGCAAACCGAGACCTTTCCCATGGCCAAGGTCGTCGGCGGGTATGACTTTGCCGGGACCGACTATAACCCAGGCGCCGGGGTCGTCGTCCCAGTTCCGGATGATGATCCACTGGACGAGCAGGGACATGGCACTCACGTGGCATCTATCGCGGCCGGTTTTCAAGTGCCGGGTAACATTGGCGCCGGTGTAGCACCGTCGGCCACGCTCTATGCACTCAAGGTCTTTGGCGCACAGGGTGGCACGAACCTGACGATCGGCGCCATCGAATGGGCAATGGATCCCAACGATGACGGAAATATGTCCGATCACGTGGACGTGATCAACCTGTCGCTGGGTGGGTCTTTTGAACAGGCCACCGACCCGGACGCCGTGGCCGCCGACAATGCGGCAGCGGCCGGCATCGTCGTGGTGTGTGCGGCCGGTAACAGCGGAAATACATACTATGTGATGGCCAGCCCCGCTGCGGCCGATGCAGCCATTGCCGTTGCGGCCAGCACCATAACCGATACAGTCGGCAGCTTTTCCTCTCGCGGCCCACGCGGGCCCGATTCGCATCTCAAACCCGAGATCACGGCTCCGGGTGTGGCCATCGTAGCCGCTGAAATGGGCGGCGGAGACACGGGCGTCGCCAAGAACGGGACGTCGATGGCCGCGCCGCACATCGCCGGCGTGGCTGCGCTGATGCGCCAGGCACACCCGACGTGGACGGTGGAGCAGATCAAGGCGGCGATGATGAATACCGCTACCCAGATGAATGACGAATCGCCTATTCCGCGCGTGGGGGCCGGGCGAGTAGACGCCTATTTTGCCATCTCTGCCGACACGGTGGCGATCGGCGACGATGACCTGGTCAGCCTGAGCTGGGGATTTGTCCCGGTTGGAACAGATAGTTACAGTGACATCAAGACCATTACCCTGAACAACTTTGCAGGCGCAAAAACCTACGCGCTGGCCTATTACCCTGGTTACGAATCCCCCATTGACGGATTCGATCTGTCCGTACCCGCAATCGTGGACGTGGGGGCAGGGACGGAGACCTCGCCGGCGTCGGTGACGGTGCCCGTTACGCTTACCCTCGATCCCGCAGCGTTGCCGCTGGATTTTGGCAGCACACTTGAAGAGTTTTCCGGCATCGTTTATCTCGAGAACACCGTCGTCTCAACCGATACGCTCGTCATCCCGGTTTATGCCGTACCCAGACCTTACAGCCAGTTGGCGTTGGACATCAGTTTCCAGGGCTATACCACCACGGTCGCTCTGACGCACACCGGCCCGGTCTCATCTGCACTCCAGGTCTTTCCGGCTTACGCCGTCGACGCAGAGGAAAGCAGCATGCCAGATGAAGGGGATATTCGCTTTGTGGCAATGGACTATGACTTTGATGATCCCACTTATGGCGACCTGTTTGCCGCCGTCTTTGCCACCTGGGGTCCCTGGCATACGCCACAAGCCCAAATTGCCGAGTTCGCTCTCTATTTAGACGTTGACAATGACGGCAGTTGGGATTTTGTGGACTTTAACCTGAACCTGGCAAACTTTCTTACGGGCGGGGCGTATCAGAACGATGAGTGGGTGGTCATCCAACGCGATCTATCGGATAACAGCCTGGATCTGGCCAGCCCATACCCTATCCTTTCTGATTTTAACGCCGGCGTGATGTGGTGGCGGTTATCCGCAGCATGGCATGGATTGGGTGGCGGAGGAGGAGACACCGACCTTGTCTTCAGTGCAGTCAGTTGGGTGGATGCCAACGTGGATGGGACCGGCAGCGTCCATTCCTTTGACTATGCCCGCTTGCCTTACGGTTGGTGGACGTGGGGAGACCCGGGCCCGGCCGACCGCACATCCACGGTGACGGTTGTGGGGAATGGGACCGGCACGCAAGGATTCATCGTGGTGGACTGGAGCGGCGAACCCGGTCAAGGGCAGGTCTACCACGTGCCACTCTATTTTGTCTACCTGCCTTCTACACTAAAGGAAACGCCCTGACGCCAGAATACGGCGCACAAGGCCAGCAAAAGCAACGGGGGCCAGCGCGACGCTGGCCCCACTTTTTTGCAGAAAAGGAGAGCAACACAGCTTGCAGCAATCGCCTCATCTGTGGTAAACTGGGTCAAACCAGATCTTGTTTTCTCAAAAGGACATGTCAATGGTCACCATCACCGTCTCAGAAGCATTCAAGACAACTTGTCCCGGCGCAGCGATCGGCATCCTGGCCATGCGCCGTGTCGCCAACCCGGCCCATCACGTCATCCTTGACGAACGCAAAAGAGCATTGGAAGAGCAGATACGAGCCCGCTTCTCCGGTTACGACCGGGCAGCATTAAAAACACTGCCCACCCTCCAGGCTTACAACGCCTACTATAAACGCTTCAAAAAGAGCTATCACGTGCAGCTTGAACTCGAATCGATCGTCTTGAAAGGCAAATCGATCCCGAGCGTGGCGGCACTCGTCGAAACCATGTTTATGGCCGAAATGAAAAACATGCTCCTGACGGCGGGACACGACCTGAGCCTCATCCGGATGCCGGTCACGGCCGGCGTAGCCGACGGCAGCGAACGCTACATCCGCCTCAACGGGCAGGAACAGGCCCTGAAGGCAGGTGATATGATGATCGCCGACGCCCAGAGCATCCTGTCCAGCGTGATCTATGGCCCCGACCGCCGCACCCAAATCACCGCCGACACAGATCAAGTTCTTTTCACCGTCTATGCCCCTCCCGGCATCAAAGAGCAGGCCGTATATGCCCATCTACAGGACATCCAGGCCTACGTCTTGCTCGTCGCGCCGCAAGCAGAGACCGAATTGCTCCACGTGTATGGCACCGGGTAGGCCGGAGATGGATTTCCCCTGCCGGTAGTCCCCCTCTTGAGTGTTATTGTCCAACAGCCGTCTCATCCAGCCGTAAAAACCACCAAGAAAAATATCAACGCACTTGTTTCCTCTGTATCTAAGATGCCACCTTGCCTGGCCCTCCAACAATACGAAAGAGGGCCACAATCCGCAAAAAACTTTGATAAAAACTGACTTTTGTCGTATGATAACGGTCCTGTAAATGGTACAATCAACATAAAGTTGATCATACTCGATAGGGAGACCATCGGCCCCAGAGTAAACGGATACGCTTTATTGACGGACCAGTTGAGATCTGGTCGTTGTTGGGTGGCTTGATAAAGCCAAAGGAGTACCACGGTGATGAAACTGATTTCTCGATTCGCCTTGCTTGTCTTGGTTATTGCCATTCTGTACCTGTTGATCTCGGGAAGCCTGCTCTCCTGGTCACCATTCGTCATCGCAGGGCAGCTATTGGCCATTGCGCTGAGTATATGGGCCAGACAAAGTTTCCAGGGAGGGCAGTTTAGTATCCATGCAGAACCTGTTGAAGGATTATTGCTGTCAATAGGGCCATATCGTTTTATTCGACATCCGATGTATGCTGCCGCCCTGCTCCTTGTCTGGGCAGGCATTCTTGGGCATCTGTCGCTCATTCCGGTCATCGTCGGCCTGGTTGTTACGGGCGTCACTGCTGTTCGCATTGTGACCGAAGAGCGATTTCTCCGCGCACGGTATCCTGACTATGCAGAATACGCGCGCAGAACCAAACGGATCATTCCGGCTATCATCTAGCGTTGTCCGTTGGTGAGACAGGCATATCTTTTCAACAGGTAGGGGCGAACCCTTGTGGTCGCCCTATCTGGCAGGCACAAGACCCGCCCCTACCCCAGAATGTTGAAAAGATACAAACAGGCCAAATGGTGAGGAGCTTTATGAACGAATTTACACAGACCTCAGCCGGTCATCCGCCGCCCGTTTTGCACATTGCGGCAGGCGAGGATCGGTTCGGGGAACATCGAGGACTTGGTATCAGTTCCATTGCCTTCAAGGTCGTCCCGCAGGATGGCAGCGGCCTCTTGATTCTTGAGAACACGTTCCGGGCCAAGGGGGGGCCGGCACGACACTTGCATTACAACCAGGAAGAGTGGTTCTATGCTGTTGAAGGTGAATTCATATTCGAAATAGGACAAGACAGGCTCAGGCTAAAACCCGGCGATTCGCTGCTTGCGCCGCGCCAGGTGCCTCACGTGTGGGCCTATGCGGGCGGCACGCGCGGCAGAATCCTGATCGCCTTTATGCCCGCGGGCAAAATGGAAGCGTTTTTTCGCCAAGTGACACAGGCCAACGCTATGCCACCGCAAGATCCAGAACTGTGGCGCGCCCACGATATGGAATTGCTTGGGCCGCCTTTATCGGTAGAACAGGAGAATCACGATGTTTGAAGAAAATGAACAAGTCTTTCGTCGTATGATTGACGAAGGCTTTAATAAAGGTAATCTGGATGCTCTGGATAAGCTCTTTGCACCCAACTTTGTCGAGCATCAAGACGGTTTCGTACCTCCAGATATCACAGGCGTCAAAAAGGTCATTGTCGGCTTGCGCACCCCCTATCCGGATCTCAAGCTGACCATCGAAGAGATGATCGCCAGCGGCGACAAGACCTGGGCGCGTATTACCGCCCGGGGCACACATCAAGCGCCATTCATGGGACGACCGCCCACGGGCAAGTCATTTAGCATCACCGTCATTGACATATGCCGGTTTGAGCAGGGCAAGATCGTCGAGCATTGGGGGGTCGCAGACCAGTTTGGCCTGATGAGACAACTCGGACTCTTGCCACCACCACAGAAGCCTTTATAGTCGAAGACAAAGTCTGGCTCTGGCTTCTTTTGCACCGGGCACAACCATGCTGGTGCGTGATATTGTTTGTCGCTTGCGTTCGATAACAGATGGGTGTATCATATCATCGTCAACCTCGATCAACATCTTGGCTCATACAGCAAAAGGCGATGCAAGGAGACAGATATGACCGCATCCAAAGAAATTCGCGTCCAAAACCGATACCTCAACCTGCCGGTCGAAAACGGCGCGACTATGCGCAAGATGCAATTCATCGTCAATGGCGAGACGGCTCGCGCCTTTGACATCGAACTGGCAACCGGGGAGCCCGATTTCTGGGTTTTTGCGGACGTGACGCCGTTCCAGGGACAACAGCTCCGGATCGAGGTCGATGGTCTCGATCCGGATTCTTGTGCGCTCGACGCGATCATCCAGAGCGACGCGATCGAGGGGGGCGAAAACTTGTACCAGGAGAGATACCGCCCCCAATTCCACTTTACGTCGCGGCGCGGCTGGAACAACGACCCCAACGGATTGGTTTATTATAAAGGCACGTATCACCTGTTCTACCAGCACAATCCTTATGGCTGGGCGTGGGGCAATATGCACTGGGGCCATGCCGTGAGCGAGGACATGGTTCACTGGCGCGAAGTGGGCGACGAGCTGTACCCGGACGCGCTGGGCACGATGTATTCCGGGTCGGCAGTGGTGGATTGGGCCAACTCGGCCGGATTGAGGCGCGGGGACGAGGACACGCTGGTCTGTGTTTATACGGCTGCCGGCGACCAGGTCGACCCGCCGGTGCCCTTTACCCAATGTATGGCCTTTAGTACCGACCGGGGCCAAACCTGGCAAAAATACACCGGCAATCCCGTATTGGGACACGTTGCCGGCGCCAACCGTGACCCCAAAGTGATCTGGCACGCCCCTTCCGAGCAGTGGATGATGGCCCTGTACCTGGACGAGGTCGAGCAAGAACACCGTTTCGCGCTCTATGCCTCGGCCGACCTGAAAACGTGGACGCACTTGCAAGAGATCGCGCTGCCCGGTTCAGGCGAATGCCCGGACTTTTTTCCGCTGGACCTCGATGGCGAAAGACAATGGGTGTTCTGGGCGGCGGATGGACACTACCTGGTCGGCACCTTTGACGGGCAGCAGTTCGTGCCGCAGACACCACCGCTGCGCGCCTACTGCGGCGGCGCAGCGGGAAAAAGCAGTGCTTACGCCGCCCAGACCTGGAGCGACGTCCAGGATGGGCGCCGGATCCAGATCGCCTGGCTGCGAGGCAGCATCCCGGGCATGCCCTTTAACCAGCAGATGAGTTTTCCGGTCGAGCTGACTTTGCGTTCGACAGTCCAGGGGCCACGCTTGTGTTTCACCCCGATCCAAGAGATGGAATCGCTTTACGAGGGCAAACAGACGCTAGGTGATGTCGACCTCACCCAAGGTGCGGTGCGTCTGCCCGCCGGCGGGCACGATCTGCTGGACATACAGGCCGAGATCGACGTCCAGAACGCACTCACGATCCGGCTTGAGATCGGGGGCGTGCCGGTGACCTACGATGTGCAGCGCCAGGAACTCATCTGCCGCGAATGCACCGTCCCATTGAAGACAGCGACGGGCAAGCTTGGGCTGCGCATTCTCGTCGATCGGGCCTCGATCGAGATTTTTGCCGGTGAGGGGCTCGTTTACATGCCATTGAGTGTGATGTTGCCAGACAGTAAAGGCGGTTGTTCCCTATCAGCCACAGGTGGAACAGCCAGGATGCTTACGCTGACCGTGCATACGCTGCGTTCGATCTGGCAAGAGCGTTCTTGATGCAAAAATTTAGGCGGCGAACCTATCACAACTTGTATGAAATCTGGGCGGATTTCCGCTTTATTGTCACCCGCCGCGCCCTGGTAAAAAAAGCCATGCGCGAGCTGCTCTCTCCAGCCTTTCGCGAGCGCCTGATGCTGACTGTAACACAGGTGAACCAGTGCCGCTACTGCCGTAGTTTTCACAGCCAGCAAGCGCTTGAAGCAGGACTCGATCGAGACGAACTGGCAGCGCTGCTGGATGGGCAAATACCTGCTGACACGCCACAAGATGAGATCCCGGCCTTGGTGTACGCCTTGCACTGGGCGGAGAATAATGCCCGGCCCGATCGCCAGGCCGTCCAGCACCTGGCTGAGGTCTATGGCACCGAGATGAGCGAAGCGATCCACATCGTATTACGCATGATTCGGATGGGGAACCTGTCAGGTAACACCGCCGATTACATCCTCTACCGGCTGACATTGGGTCACGCCGGCATATGACGGTTTTGTCTTTTTCCAGACATACTCGTGACGATTTGTTGAAAGGAGATTGCCATGACAACCTTGCCAGCAACCGACCGCTATGACTCTATGACGTTTCGGCGCTGTGGCAAAAGCGGACTGATGCTGCCCGCCATTTCACTGGGCCTGTGGCACAATTTTGGTGGGGTAGACGTTTTTGAAAACGGCCGCGCGATGGTGCTGCGGGCCTTTGACCTGGGGATCACCCACTTTGACCTGGCCAACAACTATGGGCCACCCCCCGGATCGGCCGAAGAGACGTTTGGTCGCATCTTGGAGCAGGACCTGGCACCCTATCGCGACGAACTGATCATCTCGACCAAGGCCGGGTACCGCATGTGGCCCGGCCCCTATGGCGAGTGGGGATCGCGCAAATATCTGCTCGCCAGCCTCGACCAGAGCTTGAAGCGGATGGGCCTCGAGTACGTGGACATTTTCTACAGTCACCGCCCCGATCCCGACACACCGCTTGAAGAGACGATGAGCGCACTCGACCAAGCCGTGCGCCAGGGTAAAGCGATTTATGCCGGCATCTCTTCCTACAACCCCCAGCAAACGCGCGAGGCGGTGCGTATTCTGCGCGAGTTGGGCACGCCATGCTTGATCCACCAGCCCTCTTACAACATGTTCAACCGCTGGATCGAAGACGGCTTGCTGGACGTGCTCGACGAGGAGGGCGTAGGCAGCATCGTCTTTGTGCCGCTGGCGCAGGGACTGCTCACCGACAAGTACCTGAACGGCATTCCCACCGGCTCACGCGCCAGCAAAGAACACGGCGCGCTGCGCCCCAGCCACATCACCGAGGAGAAACTGGCCCGGGTGCGCAAGCTGAACGAGCTGGCCCAGGCACGTGGACAAACACTGGCCCAGATGGCCTTGGCCTGGGTGCTGCGCAAGCCGGGGGTCACATCGGCATTGACCGGCACAAGCCGCGTCAGCCAGGTCGAGAACAGCGTCGCAGCACTGGACAAGCTCGATTTTACGCCGGAAGAACTGCAATCCATCGATACGATCCTGGCAGCGTGAACGAGATGACCATCCCTCTGCTTTTTGGGCCTTACGGCAGCGGTGCCCTGGAACACATTGGCGAGTTTGTCGCCGGTAACGCGAACGCACTCTGGTTTCACGGCTTTAACCCGACGGCGTTCGAACTGTGTGCCAGGCACGATATCACCGCCTGCGTCGAATTCAAAACCTTTCGCGCCGACTTGAATCAGCACCCCGAGTTGATCCCGATCGGTGTGGATGGCGAACCGATCCGTTACGGACGCCTGGTGCAAGGCGTTTGCCTGTCCAACAAGGCCTTTTTGCAAGAGACCGAGGAAAACTTGATCGCGGGCCTTCAGAGCTTCAAACCGGCTGGCATCTGGCTGGATTATCTAACCTATGCCGGCTGGTTTGAAACGCCGGAGCCGGACCTGCAGGAAAGCTGTTTTTGTGACCGCTGCGTGGCCGAATTTTGTGCCGCCACCGGCCTCGACGCCGTGTCGCCAGACGAGATTCTAACTCAACACGCCGAGGCATGGACAGCGCACAAATGCGAGCGCGTTGCCGGTTTTGCGGCACACTATGCCAGGCTGATCCACCAACATCTGCCCGGCTGCGTGATCGGCGCGTACATGTGCCCCTGGACACCCGACGAGTACGATGGCGCGTTGAGCCGCATCTTTGCCCAGGATTACGCGCTGCTGGCTCCATCGATCGACGTCTTTACGCCGTTGATCTATGCCCAGAAAAGCGGGCGTCCTCCCGGGTGGGGACGCACCCTACTGGAACAGGCACCTGACCTGGCCCACGGGCGCAAGGTTCAACTCATCCTGGACATACTGGACTTTCCCGCAAGTCTGACGGCTACAGCGGCGTCCTCACAACCTTCCTGGGGATTGCAGATTTTTGGCGGCGCGCAGATATTTGACGATCCACAACGCATGCGCATTTTTCAACAGGCGGTGACACAGATACGGGACATGATCGAGGCCGGGCCAGGCGCGCTTTAGGGTTCGGAAATCCCACCGTCACGACGGCGGAATGCATCCATCTCGATAACCTGATTTTCCAGGCGGGCCTGCTCGGCCGCAAAGGCCAAAAGGTGACTCTCGAGTGATTCACGCGCCGTCGTTATTGCCTGTGTCTGCCCGCGCAGCGCACGCACAAACGCAGCCATCAAACCCCAGTCACCGCCGCCGTGCCCGGTCGCGCCAGCAGTGCCTTCGGACACCCGAATGATCTCGACCTTGCCGGTCAAGTGATCGTGGATTTGGATCTCTTGCTGGCCCAAATAGGTTCGCGCGCGCAATGTGGCGCGGGTGCCATCATAACGCATCGTCCGCCCTTCGCGGTGCGAGTGGCCGTGCATCACCAGCACAGCCGACGCGCCACTTGCCATTTCCATGTTGACGACCTGGTGATCGACCACGTCATTGTCGCAACGATAGACACAGCGCCCGTACGGCCCGGTTTCCAGGGCTCGCCAACGGGCTTCCAGGCTGGTATCCTCCGAAATAACGGAAACCGGCCAACCGGAATAATCCAGCGCAACATCCAGGCGGGGAAACAGCTTTCGCGCTGCCCTGAGCAGTGCCGGATGTTCGAGCGCCAGCGTTGCCCCCAACTTTAACACCGTATCGGGCAGATAGCGCGCGACGTGTATCAACGGCACCAGATCCAGGTACAGGCGAGGCGCATACCAGGGACACTCATCGGCTGCCGGACAGCCATCGGTGCAGCGCTGCGGTGCGCCGGACGGCGCGTTCCCGGGCCGGAAATGCTTGAGCGATCCAAATGAATTCAGGCGTTTGCAGGGCCCGAGATTCCAAAACAGGATATCCAGGTCGTGGCAACATTTGGCCAGGAGCATCGGGCTCTCGATAGCACTGCTGCGCCAGTTTCCGCGCACGTAAGAATGAGCCATGTGCCAATAGGTGACATTCTCACGATGCTCGACGGTCACGATCTCACCCAAACGCCCCGAAGCGATGATCTCGTGCACCGTGGCAAACAGGGGCGTGTAGCGCAATACGTGGCAGATCAAGAGCAGCCGTCCGGCCCGTTCGGCGGCCTGCACCAATTCGACACAGTCGTCCAATGTCGTCGCGATCGGCTTTTCCAGCAATACGTCATAACCGGCATCCAGTGCAGCCAGCGCCGGACCAACGTGCATCCGATCCAGCGTGCAGACGAGCGCAGCATCGGCAATACGGCCCTGAGCAAACAGATCCTGCCAGGTATGGAACTGCCGCGCTGATGGAATACTATGGTCACCGGCAAAACGTGCGCGACGCGTCTCATGTGGTTCGGCAACGGCAACAAAACGGATTTCGTCGGGATGGGACAATGCATAGGGGCCATAAGCGCCATAGCCCCGGTTGCCGGCACCGACCAGAACGGCCGTGATCGGACCAGAGGTCGTTTTTCGTTGAGAGTGGGGCTGACCATCGCGCATAATGCATGCGCTCCTTTTCCTGATCGGACAAACAAGCAGAGGATCCGGTTGCCCTATGCCTATGGGGCAACCGGTTCTATGTTATGCTCTTGGAGCCACACCAACACACGCTGCCGGGTTCGCGCGCCCTGAAACGCATACCACTGCTCGTGTATCTCTGGATCGCTGTAGACAAGATCCTTGAAACGGCGCAAAGCACCACCTGCCTTGATCGCCTGCATCAAGTGATCCTGAAGGACAGCATCGTCTATTGTCAGAACAAACGCTTTTGCATCCTCGCTGTCCTGATCGGCTCCTGCAGGTTCGATAGAGATGTACCGGCTGCCCAGTTCGCGCTCGACGCGATCCGCCACCAATAAATCGCCCTTGAACCGCTCCCGGAGAAATTCAAACTGTTCCAGTTGTTTCGCCAGAGGGACATCCCGCTCACGCACCCCTCTTTTGGCCAATTCTTTATAGATGCTTTCCAGCGTTTGACGGGATTGATCGTCAATGGTAACCACCGCTCCGGTTTCCAGGTCGAGGTAGGAATGCGAGGCCGTTGACCGCCAGGTGAGGGCAATTTCCAGTTCCTGGAGGTCTACCTCAAGTTTGTGTTTCATAACCTGGCTCCTTCCGACAGCCCCATAGCTTTTGGTCGATGTCCAAACGCAAAAATGACTCCCCTGAAAAAAGGTTGACAGCGATTTAACTTTATGATATAATAATATTTATTAAGCTATGGATATATTGTTTCTGAGGTG
>JAFGJF010000054.1 GCA_016929205.1 Anaerolineae bacterium | reverse complement strand
TAATGAGTAAGGAGGAAAGTCAATTTGACTATAGGCTATACATCCTGGCAGATCATATCGGCCGGCCAAACAGATCCCGGCAGACGACGGCAGCTCAACGAAGACGCGTGGCGGATTGCTGGTCAGGCCCAAGCACCCCATTTGTGGTCTCAACGAGGGCGGCTTTTTGCCGTGGCCGACGGGATGGGTGGGCATGCTGCCGGGGAGATTGCCAGTCAACTGGCACTCGATATCCTTTTTGCCAGCTATTACGATGATCAAGACGATCTCGTTTTGCCATCTGTCATGCGGCTAGAGGAAGCGATCAAGGCCGCCAACCGCCGAGTGTACGAGCAATCGATATTAAACAAATCACAGACGGGTATGGGCACGACCGTGGTCGCGGCGACGGTGCATGATGATTGGTTGACGATTGCCAGTGTGGGGGATAGTCGTGCTTATTTGATCCGTAATGGCGAGGCTAAACAGATTACTCACGATCACTCTTGGGTGGCCGAGCAGGTCAAAGCAGGTGTATTAACCGAAGAAGAAGCCCGGGTTCACATGTATCGCAGCGTGGTCACACGTTGCGTAGGGCATCAGGCTGATATTCAGGTTGATACATTCGAGCTCTTGCTCGATCCGGGAGATGCTGTCTTGTTGTGCTCGGATGGACTCAGCGGACAGGTTGCCGATGAAGAGATGGCGCGTGTTGTGAACCAGTTTGCACCTGATCAGGCTACCGGCCGGTTGATCGAGCTCGCAAATCTGGCGGGTGGTCCCGACAACATCACGGTCATTGTCTTCCAGGTTCGTGAACAAGCGCAAACGCAAACACAAACAAAAGATCGAAGATCCTTGGACGACGGCCTGGCGGATACACAACCCTTGCCCGAGCTGTCGGTGCGTTCAGTTCCCTTTTCAGGCCAAGATATCCAACCAGATACCAGGTTCGATCTGCGCGTCATCGTTGTGATTGGTTTGATCGGGCTTGCATTGATTGCCGTATTTGGGATTGTGATAGTCGGTTCATTATGGGGATGGGACTTTGTGAGGACACCCACGCCGACCAGTACGTCCACCGCGACGAGTACGCTGACCAGTACATCTACCAGCACGCCCACCGACACACCGACGGCGACCCATACGCTCACCGCCACCCCTACCGTAACACCTACACCGACGTTTACTGTAACGCCGACCTATACGCCGACCTCGACGCCGACGCCGACCTCGACGCCGACCCCTTTTCCTACCTCGGGACCGCAGATAACGAAATGATGCCGGGCTTTTATACCTGATTCAAAGCAAATGGCGGCAAAGGGGATTTGCTCCCGTGTCATTATCGCCTGCGCCATTCGTATAAAAAAACGTGTCCAAAGCTGACGCTGTTGGCCGTTTCTTTACATTGTGCATAGGTATTGGTATCGCCCTCAAACCACGGATCGCGACTGCCGGTGTGGAAAAGAACCATCGCGCGCTGCATATAGTCGTCGTCCTCGCTCAGGCGATAGGCATAGGCCATTGCGTCAGCACCCAAGAGCAGCCAGTTGTTGAGGGATGGAATGTTGTTGCCCAGGGCATACTCGTCATTTGGATCGCCCTGTCGCCCATCAAAGAACCACTCGTATGGATAGGCGGCGCGATCACCCGCTTCGAGTTCGATCCAGGCGTAGGTGCGCAGCCAGTCGGCATAGGATAAAAAGGATTTGGTCGCTTCATAGGGATCGGCCAGATCAAATTCGCTTCGCATATCAATGTACTCGGACAGCGCGCGCAAGTACAGGTTCAGCATCCACGGCCGCATGGCCCAATCCTCGCCTGTAGGTCCGTTGATATAAGGTTGTTTTTCTGCCCTGGCCCAATCCACCAACGCGTCGGCGACCGCCAGGTAGCGTGGATCTGCTGTGGCGCGGTAGGCGGCGACGGCGATGCGCAGCGTATTGGCTGCAGGCCGGCATCCTGCATCATACATCCCTTCTGCGAGGGCATAGCCTTCGCCGCTGCAGTCGGGAAAACGAGCACACAAGTTATTGTCGTGATGTAGCCGGTATTCGATGCTGTCGGCTAACTCGATTGCCGTTTCGTAGGCTTTTTCATAGCCGGTCAGGTAATAGGTGGTCAGTAAACCAAGCATACCAAAGGCGGTATCAGGATGATTGCCACCTTCGTTGCGGTGGGGGTTGGTAAAACCGTCCTCGTCATGCAAACTGTGCCCGAAAGCGATACCGTCGCTCCAGTGTCGTGGGCTGTGCAGGGTGTGCAAGACGTCAATGTCTGCGGTGTGCCGGTCAAGTGCTTCGGCGATGCTGAACCAGCGTGGATCTCCACCCCGTACCCATTGCAGCCACGCGCCGTAATCGTTGTCATATTTGACATTCAGAGGCGTACCGCCGTATCCTTCGTAATCGATTGGCCAGTCGCCATAGTCGTAAATGCCATACATGTCATAAAACGCGATCGAGGCGAGCAAATTGGGCTGCCAGTCCATCCACGTTTCGTACGTTGGTGCGGTGTCGAGTTGTGCATCAACATAGTCTTCGTGGTCGGGCCATGCTTTGTGATCGATGACTGCCGTTGGACCAAATACGCCGCTGTCGATGTACCATTGTGACGGAGCCTGGGCAAAGAGAGACGTGTTGCCCAATGGATCGGGATCTGCTTCTCCTGTTGAGGCAGAAAAAGAAAGCATGATCTCGTGCGTTTTGTGCTCGCCAGCGCGAAGCGTAAACGCATACTCGTCTGTTCCAAACTCGGCCGGAAAGAGACCCAGTTCGATCGTGCCATCAGGTGCGGCGCGCAGCGCCTTGGGAAAATTTTGCCAGAACTCGCGCATGCCAACACGCCATGTTCCACCGTCTCCCGAGACGCTGAGCCAGCCGGGCGCATGATCGCCGCTGTCCACAGTGTCTTGTCCCAGCGTCGTGCGATATCCCCGCAAGGAAACAAAAGCCTGCATCCGTGGGCGTGCGTCCAATGGATTGTCCTCCCAGTCGACTATGGTCCGATAGCGATCCCAGGAGTCGGTGCCGTTCGAATCCTGGACAAGGTTGAGTTGGGCCTCAAGGTCACCACGGAGCGTTTCGCCATCGCTGCCAACCTGGTAGGTCAAGTCTGACCCAAGGTCGGAAGGGACAATGAGACTCAGGTCGTCGAATACGACGCTGCCTTCCGAACCAATGCGATAACAATCGATCTGGTCATATTCGCGCAGCGGGCAAGGGGTATTGTTCTCAACCGTGTGAAAAAGGCGAACGGCAGACTGTCCGGCATAAAACCAGAAGCGGGTTGTATAGTCGAGCAGCGATGAGCCGTCGGTGTCGCGGTAAGCGCCTTTGACGTGAACAGAAGCGCGCAATGGACCTTGTAAGGCTACGTGGATCGTTACGTCGCCGCCAGTTGTATACTCGACGCCGGCAGCGTGTGCCCGGGCGTACAATGGCTCCGACAGCCCGGGGGTGACCAGGCGGCCATCGCGTTTGCTGATTCTGAACTGTGCTGCGCCGGTGTCGATCACCACGCTGTCTGCATCGTCCGTCACGGTCAAGGGAGAGGGAGGTGTCGGTCCTGGCCCGCCTTCCTGGAGAAAATAATGTCCTGTTGCTCCGGCGCAAACGGCGGCCTGAAAGTCAATCAGCAGCCAGCGGATTGGCTTGCTCTCGTCGTCTGGCGCTCCCCCCCAACGGGCCAATGGCGTGAATTGGGCCATGATTGGTGCGCCATCGGTATTGACCAGTTGCAGTTGCGCCGGATCGGTGATGTTCAGGTCATGTGGCAGCGGCACGCCCGATGTCACAGGTTCGACGCCGCTGTCCGTGTTCGCCGGGTTTACTACCTGGAGCCGGAGGTTCAAAGACGTGGGTGCCGGCGGAGCTTGCGGCGTAGAAAACAATGGACAGGTAGGAACCGGCGTAGCAACCGCAAGCGATTTGGTCGACTCTGCGCCCGGTTGGCTCTCCGGGCGCGCCGTAGCCGTTTCTGTGGCCAACTGGCGTGTCGTAGCTGTCTGCATGGGTGGGTTTGTTTGGCGGGCGAGCGCTGTTGGCGTGCCGGTTGCGCGCTGTTGGGATGCTTTGGTCGAGGGTGCTTGTTCTGTCGCATTCTGCATAGAACCCAGATTGCAGGCCAAAACAGTCAGTGCGACCAGGCCAACGACAAGCAGGGTAGTCCTGCGCTTCATCTCGTTCTCCTACCGGAGCGATTCTTTGGGCGTCCTGTCAGCACGATACCTGCCGCGAACAAGGGCAGCACGATAGCAGATGTACACAGCCTACCTTTGGGTTCGCCGGGCTCGGCCGGCTCTGACTCGACGGGCCTGGGCGTGGCAGTTGGGGTCAGTTTTTCCTGTATCGCTGTTGGAGTTGGCGTCGCTTCTGGCTCGGCTGCCGGTGTCGCGGTGGGAGCAGACGCTTGAGGTGGCGGCTGTATTTCCCCACTGGCTAAGCCAAGATCGTCGATCCATAGCGTGCCTTTGGTAGCGGCTTCATTGGCAAAGATGTTGAATCCATAGCCCGTTATTCGCGATGGATCGACGGCGTTCAGGCTGCTCGCGTCGGCCCATTCTGCCTTGGCAAAGTCTGACCACGCAAAAACAAACTGGATCCAGTCTTCTTGGATCTGCCAGCTCGTCTCCATAGGCGTTGGTGCGTTGGGATCGCCGGAGAAAAGCATCAGCGTCACCCACTGCCCTGCATTGTCGGTGCGCGCCCAGAGGGAAAGCCCATCTCCGGCACGCCAATCCTGGAGAGACTCGAATGTCGTGCCGCAATCGACCCATCCATAGAGCGCAATCTCGAATTGGAGGCGTAACGAGGCTGTCCCAGCGTGTGCCATTTCGGTATCCATCGTGCATACGATGTGCGATCCGGTTTCAGCGTTGCTGTGCCAGTCGCCAGCCGACGTTTCAAAATCGTCAAGGATACCGCCCTCCATAGGCGATGGTGGTGTAGGCTGTGTTTCTGATGAGGCTGTCGGTGTAGGCTGGGCAGCTTTAGCTGGCGTCGACGTCGGCGTGGCCTGGGTTGCTTCTGCCGGTGTGGACGTGGGCTGGGCCGGGGGCGGCGCTCCAGATTTCCAGCGATTGTAGAAAACATTGAGCAACGGCACAAATTCGGTGGTGGCTTTTTGGTGGCCTGCCGTTGAGGGGTGGCTGTCGCCGCTGGGGTAGGCTGAAAAGTTGTTTTCAACAGGCTGTACGTGCTCGATCGTGCCGTTCCGCCAGCGGTGGTGGTTGCCACTCTCCGTGCCTGCGTCATTTGTGTTGGCGTCACCGGCGCTGCTGGTGAGCACGTTATAGTAATCAAAGACGGCGACATTGTTATACGGATAGCTGTTTAGCCATTCGTTCACCAGCCAGTTGTTAAAGGCACGAGCGTTGGCAGCGCGCTGGGCCGGTGTCTGATAGTCGTCGCTGTATTCCCATTCGGCCATCGGTGGTGCAGCAATGACGACAAAGAGCTTGTCCTGGCGTGTTTCAAAATAGCCAATCAAGTCATTATAGACCGCTTTGGCATTGCTGACCGTAAACTGATCGTCAGGGGCTGATGCTGGCGGGTCGTCTGGGCTGCCGTACAGATCAGAGTTGGGAAAACAGGATTTGAATAGGATGACCTCGTTCTCTCCGCCTGGGTCGGCTGCCAGGCGAGGCCAGGCGCCAAAATCACCGATGTGTTGGCCGCCTTCATTATACAGTGCATTCAGGTACGTGCTGCTGTCTGAGCCGGCGAACCATTCCGGCCAATTGGGGATGTCTGTGCGGTCGCCGATGCTGTCCGGCCCCCAGCCATAGTTGGTGGCACTGACGAAATAATTGTTGTTCATCAATGCTGTGCCCAGGTCACCGTAAGGCTGATCGTCGTTCGGGGCGGCCAACCAGTTCCCTCCCGTAGAGTGGTGGATAAAGATGAGCTTGACCGGTGTGGCAGGAGGGTTGGGGTTGGTTTGTGGTGGAATAGAAACGGCCGGGGCAATCTCTTTCGCCTGCGCAAGGGGAACCACCAGCAGCAAAAGCGCGACCAAACATCCAAACCTGTGCAAAGGACGGAACCAAAAGCCCAAGTTGTTCATCTCAAACTCCTTGCTTGGTAAGCATATTCGAGTTGTAGATTGGGGAGACAATCTAAGTATAAAGCATTATCCATAAAACTGTCAAGGCTTGACTCTCAAGTTCCAGGGCTGTTGCAAAGTCAGAGGAGCAAGCGCCCTTGGCTTTGCCAATGGGATCTCAAATGCGCGCGGTACCGTCAAGCACCGTTCGCATCTGAGGAGGAGTTAGACACCCCCTATTGGCAGCAACAGCACATTAACAAACGAAAGAAGAATCAATCGGGCCGGTCAAGTCCAGAAACCC
>JAFGJF010000418.1 GCA_016929205.1 Anaerolineae bacterium | reverse complement strand
TGATAGCGGCGCTGATAGCGTCCGCCATTTGAAAGGAGAAAAAGAATGAAAAGTGATGCAGTCAAAAAAGGTGTTCAGCGCGCTCCGCATCGCTCATTGCTGCGGGCGATTGGATACACGAGTTGGGAGATCGATCAGCCGTTTGTAGGTGTCATCAACTCGTACAACGAGGCGATACCCGGACACGTCAACCTGCGCCAGATCGCCGACGCTGCCAAGGCCGGCATCCGCGCCGGCGGCGGCACGCCTTTTGAGGTGGGCACGATTGGCGTGTGCGACGGCATTGCCATGAACCACGAGGGGATGAAGTATTCGCTCGCCAGCCGTGAGTTGATCGCCGACTCAGTCGAGACCGTCGTCCAGGCGCACGCCTTTGATGCCCTGGTTATGATCCCCAACTGTGACAAGATTGTGCCCGGCATGTTGATGGCCGCCGCGCGGCTCAATCTGCCGACCATTTTTGTCAGTGGCGGGCCGATGATGGCCGGCAAATGGCGCGGCGAGACGGTAGACCTCAATTCGGTCTTTATGGGCGTGGGCAGCGTTATTGCCGGAAGCATGAGCGAAGCGGAATTGGTTGAGTTGGAGACGATGGCTTGCCCCGGCTGCGGTTCCTGCTCGGGAATGTTTACGGCCAATACGATGAATTGCCTCACCGAAGCGCTGGGCATGGGGCTGCCGGGCCATGGCACGATACCGGCGGTCGAATCGCGGCGCATCCACCTGGCCAAAAACGCGGGGCGACAGGTAATGGCGTTGCTCAAAGAGAATATTCGTGCCCTGGACATCATGACCGAAGATGCGTTCCGCAATGCGTTTGTCGTCGATATGGCGTTGGGCGGATCGACCAATACGGTACTGCACATGCTGGCTGTCGCTCACGAGGCCGGCATCGACTGGCCGTTGTCCGAATTGAACGCCATCAGTGCCCAGACGCCGCACCTGTGCCGGATGAGCCCGGTCAAAGACGGACATCACATCGAGGACCTGGATCAAGCAGGCGGTATCCAGTCGGTGATGAAAGAATTAAGCGATCACGATATGCTGACCACGTGCGCGAGCACCGTAACGGGCAAGAGCGTGGCCGAGAACCTGGAGCAGGTCAAGGTATACGACCGCCGGGTGATCCATTCGGTCCAGGAGCCGTACTCGCGCAAAGGCGGATTGTCGATTCTCTTTGGCAACCTGTCGCCGGATGGAGCGGTGATCAAAACCGCTGCTGTGGCTAAAGATAAGCAAGTTTACTCTGGCCCGGCGCGCGTGTTCGACTCGGAGGATGCGGCAACCGAGGTTATTCTGAAAAAAGAGTTTACCAAGGGAGAGGTGATTGTCATCCGCTACGAGGGACCGCGTGGAGGCCCGGGGATGCGTGAGATGCTGACCGCTACCTCAGCGCTGTCCGGTATGGGTATGGATGGTCAAGTGGCTTTGCTCACCGATGGGCGCTTTTCCGGCGCGACGCGCGGGCTGGCAATCGGCCACGTGTCGCCTGAAGCCGCGGCCGGCGGCCCGATCGCCATCATCCAGGACGGCGACACGATCACGATCGACTTGAACGAACGCACCCTGACGCTCGACGTCGAACAGGCCGAGATCGAACGGCGGCTGGCAGCGTTGCCCGAGTGGAAGAGCCAGATCAAAAAAGGCTACCTCAAGCGTTACGCGCAACTGGTTACCTCGGCGAGCACGGGAGCGGTGTTCAAAACATAATACAGTGCGAATCGCAACGCGGGATCTGTGATGCCGCCTATAACCGGCAATCTGCTGCGATTCGCATGTAGGAGAGGACAAGATGAGCAAGTTGAATGGAGCACGAATTGTCTGCGAAAGTCTGGTGCGAGAGGGTGTGGAGGTCGTCTTTGGGTATCCGGGCGGGACGGTGATCCATATCTATGACGCCCTCCCCGAATACAACCTGCGCCACGTCCTGACGCGCCACGAGCAGGGCGCTGCCCACGCGGCTGATGGCTATGCCCGTGCTACCGGCAAAGTTGGCGTCTGTTTCGCCACGTCCGGTCCCGGCGCAACCAACCTGGTCACCGGCATCGCTACGGCCAATATGGACTCGTCGCCACTGATTGCCATCACCGGCCAGGTCGGGTCCGCTTTTGTTGGCAAAGATGCCTTCCAAGAAGTGGATGTGACCGGCATTACCCTGCCAATCACCAAGCACAATTATCTCGTCACCGACGTATGTGAACTGCCCCGGGTGATGAAGGAGGCGTTTCACATCGCCCAAACGGGACGTCCCGGCCCGGTGTTGATTGACATTGCCAAGGATGCACAAAGCTTTGAAACCGAGTTCGAATACCCGGAAGAAGTTGACTTGCCCGGCTTCAAGCCGACGATCCAGGGTCACCAACGCCAGATCAAACAGGCCGCGGAAATGATCAACAGTGCCGAGCGTCCGGTGATATTCAGCGGGCACGGGGTCACTCTCTCTGGCGCGCAGGAGCAGATGCTCGAGCTGGCTGAAAAGGCCAATATCCCGGTCATCACCACCCTGGAGGGGATAGGATCATTTCCGCGCACGCATCATCTTTGCCTGGGGATGTCGGGTATGCACGGCGAAGCCTATGCCAATCACGCCGTGCAAAACGCCGACCTGATCGTCGCTGTGGGAATGCGCTTTTCAGACCGGGTGACGGGCAAAGTTCGCATGTTTGCCCGTAAGGCCAAGATCGTGCACATTGATATCGATCCGGCCGAAATCGGCAAAAACGTCCAGGTCGATCTTCCGGTCGTCGGTGACGTGCGACACGTGTTGCAGTCGCTCAATCCCCAAATTGATCAGGCCGGCCATAACGACTGGCTGGATCAGGTGACCGAGTGGCGGCAAGAGTCGGAATCGCGCGATATCTTGAATCGTGAGACCGATGCCTTGATTGCTCCCTATGTGATGCGCCAGATCTGGCACGAGACTCAAGGCAATGCGATGATGGTCAGCGACGTAGGCCAAAACCAGATGTGGGAAGCGCAATACTTTTTGCACGACAAGTATCGCGGGTTGGTCACATCGGGGGGATTGGGCACGATGGGCTTTGCTCTGCCGGCGGCAATCGGCGTGCAGATTGGCTGCCCGGACGAGGAGGTGTGGGTCACCGTCGGCGATGGCGGCGTGCAGATGAACATCCAGGAACTGGCGACGATCACCCAGGAAAAGCTGCCGATCAAGATCGCGATCGTCAACAATGGCTACCTGGGTATGGTGCGCCAATGGCAGCAGATGTTCTTTGGAAAGCGTTACTCGGGCACGCCGATCTCTGGGCCTGACTATGTCAAGTTGGCCGACGCTTATGGCATTGCTGCATTCCGGGTGGATGACAAGGCTGACGTGGTACCGACGCTCAAAAAGGCGCGCGAGATCGACGGCCCGGTGCTGATGGATTTCCACGTCATCGGCGAAGAGAATGTATATCCGATGGTGCCCGCCGAAAGCTCGATCACGGACATGCTGCGCCGGCCTCTGGAAGAGGAGGAGATGTTATGAAAAAGACCTTGATCGCATTGATGGAGGACAAGCCCGGCGTGTTGGATCGCGTGGCCAGCCTCTTTCGGCGGCGCAATTTCAACATCGAGAGCATGAGTGTCGGTCACAGCGAGACACAAGGCATTTCTCGCATGACTTTGGTCATCGACTGCGAAGACGAGACGCAGGAAGAGCAGGTGGTCAAGCAATTCCACAAACTGGTCGAGGTGCTCAAAGTCATCGAAGCCGACGAACCCGAGGCGGTGCTGTATCGTGAACTGGCCTTGATCAAGATCTCGGCCAATTTTGAGACGCGCCCGCATATCATTCAACTGGTCGACATTTTTCGCGCCCAGGTGATCGATGTCTCAGGTTCCTCGCTGACGATCGAGATCACGGGCACGGAAACCAAAGTGGATTCGCTGATCGAGCTGCTGCGCCCATTCGGGATCAAGGAACTGGCCCGCACGGGGCGGGTGGCAATGCTGCGCAGCGCCAACGGAAAACAACCAAACGGCAAATAGCAAGCGGGCAAATGCCAGACCGGCATCGGATCGAGCCAAGCGCCACTGGCTGCCCATACTGCACAATTTATTAGTGAAAGGACAAAGAGATGGCCAAGATCAATTTTGGTGGTGTGATTGAACAAGTTGTAACGAGAGACGAGTTTCCACTGGAAAAAGCGCGCCAGGTGCTTCAAAACGAGGTCGTATCGGTGCTGGGCTATGGCGTGCAGGGCCCTGCCCAGGCTCTAAACATGCGGGATAATGGGATCCATGTCATCGTCGGCGGCGATCCAACCCGCAAGCGCTCGTGGGACAAGGCGGTCGCCGACGGCTGGGTGCCGGGCAAGACGTTGTTTCCCTTTGAAGAGGCGGTAGAAAAATCGACGATTATCCAGTATCTCGTTTCCGATGCAGGTCAGATGCTGCTCTGGCCCAAGGTCAAAGTGCATTTGAAAAAAGGCGACGCGCTGTATTTCTCGCACGGGTTTGGCATTGTCTACAACGACCAGACCGGCATCGTACCCCCCGATGATGTTGACGTGATCCTGGTTGCGCCCAAAGGGTCGGGCACGAGCGTGCGGGCCAATTTTTTGGCCGGCAGCGGGATCAACAGCAGCTATGCCATCGAGCAGGATTACACCGGGCGCGCCGAGGAGAGAGCCATTGCCGTTGGCATTGCCATCGGCTCCGGCTATCTTTTTCCCACCACCTTTTCAAACGAGGTGTACAGCGACCTGACCGGCGAACGCGGCATCCTGATGGG
>JAFGJF010000417.1 GCA_016929205.1 Anaerolineae bacterium | reverse complement strand
TGGAGGAACTTCGTGACCGCATCCTGGCATTCATTGACTATTTCAACATGACGATGGCAAAGCCTTTCAAATGGACTTATGCTGGACATCCGCTGGTCGCCTAAATCAGTGGCGCATCTATGACTCGGTGTACTAGTGCCCAGCATATATAGCATCACAATAAACAGGTTGCCATAATCCCCCTATCTATGGTAAACTAATCATAGTCAATCCCTTTCCACGATCACATGGACGAAAATACGAGATATGGACAATCAGCAAAAAACGATTGTAAAAGAAAACATCCTGATCGTTGACGATGTGCCGATGAACCTGAAACTGCTGGCCACCATGCTCGACAACGACGGCTATCAAGTCCGAACCGCCAACAGCGGCAAGATGGCTCTGGAAGCGGTTGAAAGCCTGCTTCCAGACTTGATTCTACTAGACGTCAGAATGCCAGATATGGATGGTTATATGGTCTGCCAACGTCTCAAGGCAGACAAACAAACGAAAAATATTCCGATCATCTTTATCAGTGCCCTGGACGCGACAAAAGACAAAATCAAGGGCTTTGCCGTTGGTGGCGTAGACTATATCAGCAAACCGATCCAACCACAAGAGGTATTGACCCGAGTAAAAACGCACCTGGCCCTACGAAACGCGCATAAAGAGCTCGAACAGAAAAACGCACAGCTCGCCCGCGTCAATGACGACTTGACGCGCGAGATCGCAGAGCGGATACGAATAGAAGAAACGTTGCAGCGCACTCGCGACAGGCTGGAAACAACCGTTCAAGAACAGACGGCACACCTGCGCACGGTCAACGCACAACTTGAGCATACAAACGCCGCATTGATGCACGAAATTGCCGAGCGCAGACGAGCAGAAGAGACGTTACGTCTCTTGCACAACCAGGTCGAACATCACGCTCAAGAATTAGAGCAACGGGTGGCTGACCAAACACGAGAACTGGTGGCAATGTACGATGTGATGACCATCGCCAGCCAGTCCCTGGACCTGGACACAATATTGGCTCGATCGTTAAAACGGGTGCTGGACGCAATCAAGAGCAATAAAGGAGCCGTCCACCTTTTAGATGAGAAGGGTGAAATGCTGCATCTGGCCGCTCAACGAGGGCTCTCTGCCGATATTTCATCCCAGATTGCATCCTTGCCAGCCGAAGGATTGGGAAAATGGAGTGACCGATCCAGTGAAGCGATCTTGATACCCAATATCAGATCGAATTCACACGCTGCTGCACCTACGATTCAACTACAACGATACACCGGCATTCCGATGCGTGCCGGGGGGCGCGCCCTGGGTATGCTCGGGATTCTACGAGAAACAACGCAGCCAAAATTCAGTCCACAAGAAATGGACTTGCTCACATCTCTGGCAGATCGCGTCGGAGCCGTAGTAGAAAGCGCGCGCCTGCGCCAACTGGCAGAGCAAGCGGCTGTGTTGGAAGAACGACAACGACTGGCACGCGATCTGCACGATTCGGTAACCCAATCACTGTACAGCTTGACCTTGCTCACCGAGGGAGGACGACGTTTGGTCGAGTCGGGAGATCTTGAAAACGTCCAAGATTATTTTGTCGATCTCGGCGAGATCGCTTTTCAATCACTCAAAGAGATCCGTCTGCTGGTTCACGAGCTACGACCGCCGGTTTTGGAGCAAGAAGGCCTGGTCGGCGCATTGCAGCAGCGACTAGACGCGGTTGAGGGTCGATCTGGTGTGAACGCACGGCTTTTGCTTCAGGGCAGGATCGAGCTTTCTGAGCAGGTTGAAAAGGAATTGTACAGCATTGTGATGGAAGCATTGAACAATGCCCTCAAGCATGCCGCAGCGACAGCTTTGACGGTCAAAATCGGCGCCCCGAATGGTCGCATCGAAATTGAGATCGAGGACAACGGATGCGGTTTTGACCCCGGAAGCACCATTAACATGGGTGGCATAGGGCTGAGCACGATGAAAGAGCGCGCAGAGCGATTGGGTGGTACGCTGACGATCCGATCCGCGCCGGGAGAGGGAACAACAATACACGTCAAGTTGGCTGAACCAGAACCACATTCCCAATATCCTATAGAATAAGAGAGGTCCACGATGGAACAAAGAGAGACCATCCGCATCCTGATTGCCGATGATCACCCCTTGGTGAGACGAGGGTTACGCACCCTGATCGCCACGGAACCTGGGATGGAATTGGTCGGCGAAGCAAAAGACGGGATCGAAGCGGTATCAAAAGCCAGTTCACTCGAACCTGATGTGATCTTGATAGATATGGTCATGCCACGCAAGAACGGTCTGGAAGCTATTAACGAGATCAAAGCACAGAACCTGGAGGCACGCATCCTGGTATTGACCAGTTTTGGTGACGATGACAAAGTCTTTTCTGCGATCAAGGCCGGCGCATTGGGCTATTTACTCAAAGATTCATCTCATCAGGATCTGATCAAGGCAATCCGAGACGTATATCGGGGAGAATCATCGCTCCATCCTTCCATCGCCCGCAAGCTGATCCGTGAACTCGGTCGACCTCAAGATCTGCCGCCTGCAGAAGAGCCACTGACCGACCGAGAGGTCGAGGTGCTCAAGCTCGTCGCACGGGGACTGTCAAACCGTGAAGTCGCTGAAGCACTAACCATCAGTGAGCGAACAGTAGCCGCCCATGTACGCAACATCCTGGGCAAGCTGCATCTGGCCAATCGCACTCAAGCCGCGCTATATGCGCTGCGAGAAGGCCTGGCCAGCCTGCATAACAATCAAGCTGACGGGGGCCAGTGAAGCAAAGACAGGTTCTTACTTGAAGAAACAAGTAGGTAAAAATACCTAGCGAGCTAGGTATTTCTTGGTAAACGAGACCGCTTTAATAGCGGTCTTTTTTGTTACTCAGAACGTGCCTTTCAGCCGATGTGCATTCGAAGGCAGTGTGTTATGATAGAGCTACATCATGCGCTCGCCACTGGCAACAGAGAAGCCGTGATGGGAACTGATAGCACGACCAAGTCTACCTGTTATAGAGACTGGAAAAGGATACGACTCGAAATGGAAAAAACAAACTCGTCAGCACTTATCGCGGCACAACCCGGACCACTGCGGCACGTCTTGTACACCTTGTTGCTGGCGATGCCTCAAGTAAAGAGCGTAGCACAGACAGATGATGCGACATCCACGTTGCAGGCCATTACGGAGCATCATCCCGTCCTGGTATTGCTGGACGCCAGTTTACCCGGCAATGGCACCATATCCGTCGTGAAAAAAATCAAGGCTGATGGTTTCCTGAGCCGGTGTCTCGTGCTGGCTGACAACAAAGAACAACAGCAAACCTTACTGGCAGCCGGCGCTGATGGGGCGCTGCTCAAAGGATTCCCGGCAGCAAAACTCCTCGAGATTATCGAACAACTGGTCTCCGGACAAGAGGCACAGGAGATTTAAATCATGTCACACTTGTTCTGGCCGGACATCATTACTTTGTGCTTCTCGATCCTTATCTCGACTGCACTGGTCATCATTGTGTTGGGAGTCACACCCAGGCGCGTTCTCAACTGGGCTTTTGCTTTATTTGTGCTCGCCGAAACAGCCTGGATCGGTTGTGCTCTCTTGTTGCGTTTTTCTCTGTGGCTCAACCCGGTATTGCCCGCCGGCACCACGATAGGCCGTCCAGATCGCTGGTTGGAATGGATGGCCGTGTCTATCGGTTTGATGAGCGTTTTCGCCCTGCTATTCACCGTCCTTTACCTGGGTCGCCGCAACCTGCGAACCGACATAACGATTATTATTGGTGTGCTACTGGTCATAGCCTTTGCCGTACCCGTTTTTCAACATCGGCTGCTCCTTAATCCCCAGATCGATGCCGATGGCTCGGTTATCGAGGACGTCAGCATCTGGGGCGGTATCGGGGCGATCCTTATTATTGTATATCTTGTAATATCCTTAATATTTCTGTGGCAAGAACGCAGCCGGGCCGACACAATGCACCTGGCAGTGGGGATCCTGATTCTACTGGTTGGGGTCGTTGCTGGCGGCATTTTCGACGCACCTTTCCCGTTTTCGATGTCCGTTACCAACCTGGTTGGGGTTGCCCTTATCGGATACAAGGTGGTTGCTCAGCAGCTCTTCAACCCGCTGCGAGAGCAAACCATCGTCTTGCAGCGTGAGATAACCGAGCGGCAGCGTGCCGAGGAACAGGCCTCGCGACGGGCCCAAAATCTGCTGGCGATCAGCGATCTGGCTGTTCAGTGTGCAAATGCACCTCGCGAAACGGACATCTTGAAGCTGACCGCCGAGACGCTGCAATCGATCACCAAGGCGTTGGCCGTCTCTGTCTCGACATACGATGCTGAAACCAACGAGCTAACCGTGAAACACATTGCCGTTCACGGCGCAATTCTATCTGGCGTCAACAAACTCATTGGACAAAACATGATCGGTATGACCATACAGGTCAGTCCCGAATGGATGGACCGTATGTTGACCCAAGTGGTCACTTCTGTCGATAACTTGACCGAGACAACATTTGGCTTGATCCCCAGGCCCATCTCGGCAGCCGTCCAACGGGCATTTGGGATTGGCACATTTACTGGGCTGGCGTTACACGATGGCAGTGAGTTGATCGGCACAGCTGTGATCGTGACATCCAAAGACCAGCCTCCCATTTCAATGGACGTCGCCAAAACCTTTGCCCACGTCGCGACGGTCTCGCTGCGGCGTAAAGAAGCCGAGGAGAATCTGTGCCGGCGAAACCGCGAACTGGAGCTACTCAACAGTGCAGGTCGAGCGTTCAATTCGAGTCTTGACCCAGACGCGGTGCTGGTCACCGTCCTGGATGAAATCCGCCAGATGTTTGGTGTGGTCGCCTGTTCGGCCTGGATGATCGACCCGCAAACAAATGAACTGGTCTGCCGTCAGTCCGCCAGCCCCAAGAGCGAGATCGTGCGCGGCCATCGACTGACGCTTGAGCAAGGCATCGTCGGTTGGGCAGCAAGTCACGACACTGGCGTGATCGTGCCCGACACACAAACAGAGCAGCGTTACTATGATGGCATCGATCGGATCACCGGGTTGTGGCTGCGCTCGCTGCTCGCCGTTCCGCTGCGTATCAAGGAACAAGTGATCGGTGTGATCGAGGTTGTAGATGTTCATCCCGAGCGTTTCACCGCTGCCGACCTCACACTGGTTGAATCGCTGGCTTTAACTGCAGCGACGGCGATCGAAAACGCCAGCCTCTACGACCAGGCACAAAAAGACAATGCGGAGAAAGAAAAACTGCTCCACGAACTCGAGGATGCGTTGGATAAAGTCAAGACCCTCAAAGGGTTGCTGCCAATCTGTGCCCACTGCAAAAAGATACGCGATGATGATGGCTATTGGCACCAGGTCGAGATATACGTTGAGAGCCATTCCCAAGCGCAGTTCAGTCACGGCATTTGTCCAGACTGCCAGCATGAACTATACCCGCCGGACGTGTATCCATACTTGTATGAAAGCAGCGAATAAATGAGCGAGCGCAATTGTCTCCATCCACAAATGCTATGAACAGACCAAATAAGAATAGAGCAACAAAAATGACCAAAACAGCCGACCATAATAATACAAACAAAACCGAAGAAAAGCTACAAAAAATAGTGTCCGAACTTGAGAACCTTCAGCAGATCACCGAGGCCCTGCTCGGTCTCGAACGGCTCGATCAGGTCATGCACACCATTGCAAAAGGGATCGTGGACAAGCTCGGCTACGATATGGTTCTGGTCAGCCGTTATCTTGATCAAGAGCACATGTTCACAGGTCTTGCACTCTATCCTGTACCGATGCCCGAGCGCCTGGAGCGACTCTTGAATCTGGTTGGACATCCCGAGCTCAAAGATGCCCCCACACAATACAAGCTTGGTTATCGACGTGGCCAAAACCCACTTTTGGATCGTGTGTTGGACGGTGAGAGTATGTCCAGCGATTTTTTGGCCGACTTTTTCCATCCCTGGGTTCCGCGCTTGGCCGCCACTACAGCTCAAAAACTGTTTGGAATACAAACCTTGCTCGATCTGCCGATGCAGGTAAAGGGAAAAACAATCGGAACGATCCTGGCTGGAGTACGCAGCGGCCCAATCGCCATCGACCAACAACGGGCCCTGGAACGGGTTGCAACTCAAGCTGCGGTTGCCGTTGAGAATGCGCGCTTATTTGAGCAGGCACAACAAGAGATCGAGGAACGAAAACGGATGGAAAAGGCGCTGCGCAACGAGCGAGATAGGACTCAACAATATCTGGACATCGCTGAAGTGATGATTGTCGTCCTGGATAAAACCGGCGCGATCTCACTCATCAACCGTGGTGGGTGTGACATCCTGGAATACGAGGAAAAAGCGCTTCTTGGCAAGAACTGGTTCGATACCTGTCTGCCCGCACACGTCCGAAAGAGTGTCAAGCCGATATTCGAAAAACTGATAGCTGGTGAGATTGACCCAATCGAGCACTTTGAATACCCGGTTCTGACCAAATCTGGCGAGCAGCGAATCGTTGCCTGGTACAACCGTGTTTTGACAGATAGCACAGGGCAGATCAGCGGCACGCTCAGCTCAGGACAAAATATCACCGAGCACGTCCATGCCGAAGCGCTGCTGCGCCGGACCAATAGCAATCTGGAGGCGATGATCGAAAACACGGATGAGGGTATTCTCATTAGCGATGCGAATGCCCTGCCCATACGCTTCAACTCGGCATATGCGAATATGATGAAACAGGCATTCGGGATCGACATAAAACCAGGCCTACAACCGCACAAGTTGATCCCCGATCCAGATACCGTTGCCTGGTGGGATGCTCTGCACCAACGGGCATTGAGCGGAGAAAAGCTGCGTATCGAATACAGCCATGAATTCAGCCCTGGTCAAGTGAGGTATTGGGAGATCCTCTATAATCCAATCATTCAAGACGATCAAATCACAGGGTTCACCGAATTCACGCGAGACATCACCGAACGCAAGCAAGCTGAAACTTCGCTACTCAAGGCCTCGCGTATGGATGCCACCGCAACACTGGCTGGCGGTATCGCACACAGGATCAACAATCTGATGACCGGCGTGGTAGGCAATGCCGCATTCTTGAAAGATATGTACTTGGACTATCTCAATCCAACACTGCGTGACGACGTTCAGGATATGCTCAATACCATCTCACAATCCGCACAGGAAGCAAGCCATTTGGCCAAGCAAATGCTGGCTTTTGCACGCGGAGGCAAATACCAACCCCGCACGATCAATCTGAATGATACCATTGATGAGGTATTGAGTCTGCAAGTACAAGATCAGGCGTTGCCCACCGGCATACAGATCAATAGACACAGCACGCCCGACCTCTGGAATGTGGAAGCGGATGCAGCCCAGATGAGCCAGGTCTTTCTTAACCTGCTTACGAATGCCGTCGAGGCGATCGAATGCATTACCAAGACTGAGAACGCTGACTGCACTCCGCACGCAATCACCATCGTTACGCGGAACGTTATGCTCGACCAAGATTTCTGCCGGCGGGCACAATCGATTCGACCTCATCCCGATCTTGAACCAGGGCCGTATGTTTGTATGTCGATACAGGACACAGGGTGTGGGATGAGTCAAGCGGTGCTTTCACGACTGTTTGAGCCCTTTTTCAGCACAAAGTTCCAAGGACGCGGTCTAGGGCTGGCGGCGGCTTATGGCATCGTTCGTAATCACAACGGACACATTCTGGTGCACAGTAACCAAGACTGCGGCGCTACGTTTGAGGTTTATCTTCCGGCTCAAGTGGATCAGCATCGCTCATCTATATCGGATTCGCTTCCGACGCCGATTGCGACTCAAGACATTACCGGGACAGAGACCATTCTCGTCGTCGAAGACGATGAACTCGTGCTCAAGATGATCACCAAGCTCCTGGCTCGCTTTGGCTACTCGGTTCTGGTCGCCACCAATGGCCAAGAAGCGGTTGAGATCGCCCAGACATTTGATGGCGAGATACACCTTGTTCTGCTCGATATGGGTATGCCGGTGATGAGCGGCGCAGAAGCATATCCATTCTTGAGGCAAGCGCGACCCGGGATCAAGGTGATCATCTATAGTGGATACGAACTGGATGCGACAGCGAAAGCATTGCTGGATGCTGGAGTCAGTGCCTTTATTCAGAAACCGTTTCAGATGAACGCGCTCGGGGCAGAGATCCGAAAAGCGTTGCAGGCGTAAAGGAAGCGAGACATGATTAGGATATCCGTCTAGCCACCCTACATTTTTGGGAAGTTGACTGGCACGCTCAATCCAGGTAAAGTAAGTCTACCACAACCACTTACTTGGAGGAGA
>JAFGJF010000416.1 GCA_016929205.1 Anaerolineae bacterium | reverse complement strand
TCAAGAGCCGTCGTATCGTTGCCATTGCAGAAAAACGCACCGTGCGGCTCGATCTCGTATGCCTGCTCCATCAACAGCCGGTGCGCCGAGGCCACGTCTTCGCTGCCCACCCACGCCCACAGCCAGGGATTCCAGCCTGTGACCGGTGCGGCGTTCTTGGCGATAGCAGCGCGGCGTTCCGCGTTGCAGATCCCCGCCGCGCGCAAAGCGTAGGTTCGCATCCCATAGGCGCTCGAATACGATCGCAGCAGTAGTTCTCCGGCCAGCTTGCTGTAAGAATAAGAATCCTCGACGTCCGAAGGGTGCGCCTCGTCTACGGGCAAATACCGGTACGGAAACGGCTTGTCGCTGATCCGGTAGCCGTGGCCGAGCGCACAGTTGCTGCCGGTCATCACCAAGATCTTGATTCCGTGCTGTACGGCAGCCTGCAACAAATAGTAGGTGCCCATGACGTTGGACTGCATCGTCGTGTCAAAGGGCAAACCTCGTTCTTGTGCCAGCTCGCGCTGGGCGGGGTGATCGGTGGGCCAGGCTTGCGCAGCTACGTGGTGGATGGCGTCGAACCCACCCTCAGCGGCGCGCAAACAATCCTCGGGATTTCGGACGTCTCCCTGCACCCATGGCAAATGGCTCAAGGACGCTGCCGGCTGCCGGCGTGAAAACAAGGTCACCTCGTGACCGGCCTGCTCCAATTCGGTAACCACGTACGGACCCAATCGTCCACTGCTTCCTGTAACAAGGGCTTTCATTTTTTACTCTCTTTCTTTAGTTTGGGTAAACCTGAACACCTTTCAAGAATGGTCAAGTCAAATCCGTTACATAAATCTCTTTCGCATCCTTGGGCAGACGCTCGACATGTTCCAAGTGTGCACGCACTCGCTCGTCATCCTGGTGTGGATAGTCAAAGCCCAAGTGCTTGGCTACCTGGATGGCCAGTTTTCTGAACAGATCGCACATTGCGTACAGCGCTTGCCAGGTATGGTCATAGCCAGCATCCGAATATGTGTTCTGAAGCATCTCCCACAGCTCTGGCTCCAGGTACTGCCGGAGGTGCTTGCCGAATTTGCCAGGATTTTGGGAGAACCCGGTTCTATAGCCGACATACCAGGCGATCATGTTCATGAGCTGATCTCGAACAACGCGATCCAGGAAGGACTTGGCGTATAGGATTTCCTCTCGCCACAAGCCCTTGGCCACATAGGGACAGACCCACCAGAATTCGTTGCAGCAATCAGCGAACGCTTTGGCCGTGGGTGGTTTCGGAAGGTAGTCGCTTTCGCTCGGCGGTTCAAATGGCTCAATGATCCCATCTTTGTCCAACAGTAACAGGCTCAGGCTGTCTCTTTCCAGTTCATTCAGCTTGGCGATAGGAAACAAGCCAAGATCGATCCGGTTGCCATCCGTGAACTGCATCAGGTAGGCAAAACTGGCGTCGTTTTGGGGAGGTGGATCCTGCATGTCCTCGGGCATTTGCATGATCATCATCTCTCCAAAGCGTTTGATCCATTCGTAGTTATATCGAAAGGGGGTGACATCGGTGACGATGTAAACAATGTCAAAATCCTGGAAAGGATCCCGAGGCGCGTTCGGGTTGGCCCGCGAGCCGTTCATAATCACGGCCCGTATCCGCTCGTCGTTCTTGGCTGTATCGATAATGACTGTGAGCATATCCTGTTCGCTGCGCATTGTCCTCCTAAAAAAGACGGAATGATATACAGTCTCGGCTTCTCGAATGGGCATTGCCAAAACCCTATCTGTCTGTCATTAACAACCCCCGGAGATCGAACAGATGCGCGAGCGCGGTGAACGCCAGGGAATGCCGGAATCGACCGGCGGCGATCTCTTGGCTGATCTCCGCCAGGCTCATCTCCTTGACCACCAGGTTCTCGCCTTCGTCCAGCTCTGGCGGCGACGTTTGTACCACGTTTCTCGCCACCCAATGATGGCATCGGTTGTCCAGGAAGGCCGGATTGGGTTTCACATACCCCAGGTATGCCCACTCGGTGCTGGTGTACCCTGTCTCTTCTTTCAGTTCGCGAGCCGCTGCCTCTTGTGACGTTTCCCCCGCTTCGACGATCCCGGCCGGGATCTCGGTCGTGATCTCGTGGCTGCCAAAGCGGTACTGCTGCACGACCACCAGTTTTTCCTGCGGCGTGAGGGCCACGACATTCACCCAATCCGGCGATTCAAGCACCGTGGCTTGCATCGTAAATCCATTCCGTGGATTTCTCATCCGATCAAACCTGACTTGAAACAGCTTCAGGTCGGGTCCGGGTTCTGTCTGAAACCGTTCCCAGGCAATCTGTTCGTTTTCTGTCAACTGTCTTCTCCTATTCTGATTGGGTAAAGGCCAGCATCGTGGGGAAAACCTGGCCGATCTCGTCGAACGCCTGGTTGTGGTCCAAACCATCTGGTGAGTGTGCGAACAATGTATCCATCGGCGGTTCCTTGCCCTATTCAGACACCAATGTTGCGAGTACATCTTGCCAGCGATCAAACAGGCAAAAATGGCCTGCGCCTGGCAGGATGGTCAATCGCGTGTGTGGGATGATCTCGCGCAGATACGTGGCGGCATGAACCGGCACGTTCACGTCCGCGTCTCCATGCCAGATATCGATGCGCGGCTTTATGCCGGCCAGATCGAATCCCCAATCCTGGTTGATCAGCATGTCATCGTGGGCCACCCCCTGAAGGGTGCTCCAGTCGCGAACTCGCCGACCCGTGAAAGTGGAATACCGGGCGGCCCGCTGGCGCGCCAAACTCGGCGAACCCGAGATGTCTGCCGTCTTTTAAGACGAGCGTTTGGTTTGTTCTATCCATTGACATCACATCTTGCCATAGGGGTCGAGATAGCGTTCAAGGACACGGAAGCAAGATCTCGGTCTTTCTTTTCCTCAGCTCTCGGGCAGCTATTTCCCGCCCAGTCTTTGTCTTCAACTTGATTATTTCCCTTTCGAGGCGACCTATCGCTTCTTCCAGTGTGAATGCCTCGTCGCCAGCGAATCTCTCCAAGTCAAGATAGAACCCTTCGCTAGAGAATCGCCACGAAAAATCGGCATCGAACACGATTTGCTCTGCGTTTGTTTTCATTTCATCAGCAAGATCGTGTTTTCTTATGATCGAGGTGACCAGGTCGATACTGTCCTCGTTCCAGCCCAGGTCATAGAGTATATCGTGAGCCATATTCGCACCAGCCTCCATGTGTTGTGTTCTCAGGTCTTTTTTCTGATCTGCATCCTTGACACTTGAAAAAAACTGGCGCACCAGATCAGGAGGGCATGCGCTCCAACCGATATCATGGAGAAGTATTGTTGGCACGAGCGTGTCACTATGGATTTGTTCGCCAAGCATGATTTGTTCCAAATGTCGCTTGGCGACAACCGTATGCAGCAAATCGCCCGGGCGACAGCGCTGTAAAAGAGGAATCGCGCAATGCCAGATTTTGGTGAGTTCATCGTTCATTCTAGTCATCCTTGAGCTGATGCGCCCAGTTGTGGGCAAATGACGATTACCCAAACGACACATGCTCCGTGCGGGCAATGATCTCGTCCTGCAATGCCGGCCCGAGGTCGCAGAAATAGTCGCTGTAGCCGGCCACGCGCACGATCAGGTCGCGGTACTGCTCGGGGGCCTGCTGCGCGGCGCGCAGTGTGGCCGCGTCGACGACGTTGAACTGGATGTGGTGCCCGTCGAGATTAAAATAGGTGCGGATCAGGGACACGAGCTGATCCAGCCCGTGGTCGTCCCGGAGCAAATGCGGCGTGAATTTCTGGTTGAGCAGCGTGCCGCCGGTGCGAATGTGATCCATCTTGGCCGCCGACTTGATCACCGCTGTCGGCCCGTGCCGATCCGCGCCCTGCACGGGGGAAATTCCCTCCGAGACCGGTTTCCACGCCTTGCGCCCGTCCGGTGTGGCCCCGAGCACCGAGCCGAAATAGACGTGGCACGTGGTTGGCAGCAAGTCGACGTGATAACGCCCGCCCCTGGTGTTCGGACGGCCGTCGACGGCCTCCAGGTAG
>JAFGJF010000004.1 GCA_016929205.1 Anaerolineae bacterium | reverse complement strand
GAGTCTGTCTGCCAGCGCGCCCGTGCGCGTTCGGCGCGCGAGGGCGGGGCTGCTGTCGGATCCGCTGGTTTGTTGTCGGGCATATTGTCTGTTCCTCATGTGATTAGGATTCTTTTTTGCGCCCTTGCGCCACTTCGATTCCTTTTTTGGCCAATTTGATCGCCAGTCCGCCGCCCGGCACCAATAGGTCAATGGTTTCGACGCCGACGTCAAAAAGGAACTCGGGATCAACGATTTTGCCGACGTACTGCTGGAAGGTCTTGCCATCGGTCTGCACCTGCCCGGTGACGCCATCGTACTCGACGATTGCCTCGCGTTCTTTCGAAAGCCAGCGATAGTGAAAGGCATAGACCGGACGGTAATACAGGTCAATCCGTTCCACGTTAATCTGGTCTTCGAGAATGCGGTCGGCCTGCACGCTTTTGATCATGCCGATCAAGATGTCGCGCACGACAGCCGACGCCCGTGCCTGGGGGGGCACGACGATGGTCGTCTCGGTCGTCAGATCGTCCAGGTCCTCGTCAGGCACTTCACTGGATGAAAATTTGAAATAGTTAGCCAGCGATGGATCGGGCTGGTTGGTAAAACCGTCGATGAATACTTCGCGGCGCATCTCTTCCCGGCAGTGTTCCAGGCCAGTTAAGGAAAGCGAGCCCGAGCTTGCGTCGTACTCGAGACCCTCGATCGTCACCGACTTGACTTCTGGGCCACTGACTGTCACTTTGTATTGCCGGCTGCGCTCGTACACGTAGCGCGAGCTACAGATCACGTGCCAGAATGGTTGGTAGCGCTGTTCTTTGTATAACAGTTCGAAATCATCGTCCTTGGGGCGAGAAAACAGGCTGGTCATTTTGACCAGGCGGCCGAATGCGTCGATTTTGTTGCTCCAGGCGCGTCCTTCGGCCTGATCCATCGAGAGTTGTGCGCCTAACAATAGCGCGCGTTCGTCAGCGAGAGTGACTTCCATTTCTTTGTACCTCGTTCAGATGGTTGTGCCGGATGCAATGCCGGCGAAACGGACCGGACTCACAATCCGGCCAAACAGGTTGCAGAGAATTCCCAGGCAAGCGCAAGTGTGCTTGTTCCCGGTCATTCTATTGTATCACATATCGAGGTTGAATGACAAGGGGGATTTCAAACCATCTTGACGATGTCGGGGAGGTCGATCGGCGTTGTCTCGATCTCTCCTTGCCGCACAAACCCTTCGATCTGATCGGCTACCATTGCCGCTCCTTTGCTGTTGAGATGCAGCAGGTCGGTGTGCAAAAGCAGGCCGTTGCGCTCGGCAATCCGATCCAGTTCAGCGCCCAGAATTTTTTCTGCCAGGATGGCCTTGACGTTCTGCCAGCGCCACGTTTCGTGTTCCACAAGCCTGGTCGTATCGTGTCTGTTCAACATACCAACCATTTGTTCGAACAAGGGCAGGTATCCGACGCCATAATAGCCGGCGACGCGGCGGATCACCAGGCTGAACTGGCGCGTCGTCTCGACCAGTTTGCTGGTCAAATCCTCACCGATCGTCGGCAAGGAAAGCACGGCAACCCTGGCTCGTGTCTCGCAGCGCAGGCGGCGGACGATTGTGCCCAGGTTTTTCTCAAACCAGGCAGCGGAAGGCTTTTGTGGCAGGTTGCGATGGGCCATCAACCACAAGGCGCCTTCTTCGTCGAGTGACCCGTGGGCATCGTTGGTGCCGATGAGCAGGGTCACCACGTCTGGGTCGCAGGCGATGACTTCGTCGAGCCGCTGCAAGACGTCGTGGGACAGTTCGCTGTTGACGCCGGCGTTGACCAGGTCAAAGTGACTGCCCAGGCGCTGCTGCAGCAGTTCCACATAGTCATAACTGACCTCTCCCCTGGTGATGCTGTCGCCGATGCAGACCATGACCTTTTTGTCCCTGGTCGTCTTGTGCTCGTGGACGTATTGTAGGGGATCGTTTTTGGGCCTTTTCCTGATCAGGAACTGGACGTACTTGATGATGACCAGTTCGATAAACAGCGAGGCGAACAGGTAGCCAGCGAACGTGCGCAGTCGTTTCATCTAGGCACATCCTGTTTTTTCTCAAGCGCTTTTCGCGTTTTGGTTGGATCGTGGCTCAACACGGCATCGACGTCCAATGCCAGATACCAGTCCAGCCGCTCTTCTGGCTCTGGGTCGAGCGGGCAGACCCACAGATTGTGCGCACGGGCGATCTCCATATAGCGCGGGTTAGCCTGCATCGCTTGCGGCGTGGTGCCGATACCGTTGCCGTCGAATGTGGGCCGGGTATTGTTCTCACTGATTTCGCCGATCCATACCTTGGGCTCGATATCTCTTGCTGCGTAGAGCAGATCGTGATCGAACGACATCAGCATCACCATCCCGGCCTCAATGCGCGGGCGGATCAGATCGATCAGCCGCCGGGCGTTCTGTGGCCGGGCTAGCGCCGGATCTTTGAGTTCGAGCGCCAGGCCCACCTCCGGCGGTGTCCAAGTCAATAGCTCCTCCAGCGTCGGAATGCGCTCCTGTGGATAGTGTGCCGGATCGAACTGCCCGCAGTACGAACCAATCACCCGTGCACGCTTGATCTCGGCCAGGGTTATGTCCGGGATCGCGCCGCTTGCATCCGTGACGCGCTCCAGCGTTTGGTCGTGGTGACAGACCAGGACACTATCTCGCGTCAGCCACAGATCGGTCTCGATCAGATCGACTCCGGCATCCAGCGCCAGTTGAAAGGCGGCGAAACTGTTTTCCGGGGCGTGTACGGCGTCACCGCGGTGCGCCATCAGCAGTGGACGCGGCCGTTCAAGCAAATTCGGTATCATACCAACTCCTCTCGTTGATCAAGACGACAACTCTTGCTCGGATAATTCACTTTCAAACGACGTTCGTGACGTGTCGCATATCACGCTTGACACACCACGTTTCACACCGGACGGTGTCCCCCAACCACGCGCGTCGCGCCCCTTCTCATATCTTCCAGGTCGATATAGGTATGAATGCTTTGGCCGTGAATGGCCCAGATGCGTGTGGCAAACCGGTCGATGAAATAGCGGTCGTGGACGACGGCCAGCACCGTTCCCTCAAACTGGCTCAAGCCCTGTTCAAAGCGCTCGCGAGAAGGGATGTCGAGATGGTTGATCGGCTCGTCGAGCACGAGCAGGTTGCATCCCATCGCGACCAATTTGGCCAATGCCAGCCGTGCCCGTTCGCCATAGCTCAACGAACCGATCGGCACAAACACGTCCTCGCCGCTAAACAGGAAATAGTGCAAAAAGTTGCGCGTCTCGGTGTCGCCCATCGGTGCGACGCGCCGGATTTCGGTGAACGCGTCGGCCTCATCGTCCAATCCTTCTTGCTCTTGTGAGTAATAGCCGACCCGGACGCTTGGCCCTAGCCGCACCCGTCCTTCAAGTGCGTCGACCTGCCCCATCACAATGCGCAGCAGCGTCGTCTTGCCGCTGCCGTTTGGCCCGGTGAGCACGACACGTTCGCCGGCGTGTAAGGTTAAATCAACGTCTTGAAAGAGCATCGTGCTGCCAAAGCCCATACAGAGTTGTTCGACGATCAACACGTCCTGGCTGGTTTCCGGGATATCGACAAAATCAAGTTTCATCTGCCAGGTGGGTTTGGGCTTGTCAACCAGCTCTTCGGATTCCAGGTAGCGTTCCAGTCGGCGCTTTTGCACGACTGCCTTGCGGGCAATGCCTTTGGCGACTTTGCGGATTGCAAAGTCGATCGTGCCGTGTTCGATGTTACGGGCATAGCCCTCAAATCCAGTGATCGCCTTTTTGTACTGCGCGATCCGATCTTGCTGGTCCTTATACCTGGACCACAACTGCGCGTATTCGCGCTCTTTGGACTCGATGTAAGCCGTGTAATTGCCCGCATAAGTGGCAACGCTGTGCTGCACCGGATCCAGTTCTACGATCGTGTTGACCGTGCGGTCTAGAAATGTGCGGTCGTGTGAGACGATAAGCACGGCGCCATCGTATTTGGATATGAATTCCTCCAGCCACTCCAACGCGTCGATGTCCAGGTGGTTGGTGGGCTCGTCAAGAAGCAGCAACTGTGGCTTTTCCAAGAATAGCCGGGCCAACCCCAGGCGCGTCTTTTGCCCGCCGCTGAGGATATCGACCGGCGTGTCTTTGTCCAGTGAGTCGAGGCCCAATCCGGACAATACAGCATCCATTTCAGCCTCAATGGCATAGCCACCGCCAGCTTCAAGTCGATCCAGTGCCCGGGCATAGTCGGCCATCAGTTGTTCAAGCGCTTCGCCTGTTGCCTGTGACATTTGCGTGGCGAGCCGCTCAATTTCCTGTTCGGTCTCGCTGATCTGACTCAACATCACTTCACCGACTGTAGCGTCATCGGGGTATGTTAGTGCCTGTTCCAGGTAGCCGACGCGCACGCCTGTTGCTGTTATCGTGGCGCTTCCGCTGTCCGTTTCTTCTTCGCCGACAATGATCCGCAGCAAGGTTGTTTTTCCACAGCCATTTGGCCCGACCAGGCCCAACCGGTCGCCGTTATTGACCTCAAAACTCACACCCTCGAGGATGATGTCGTCTCCGTATGTTTTATATATGTTGTTTACGCTAAGCATTGCAAAACCTAGTGATAGACTGGGCGGGCTTGCAGAGCATCACCGTGCAAGCTCGCCAACGGGCGTCTATAGATTCAGTCTATAGACTCGATATCGTTTGTACAGCTCGGCTCCCAGGCGGGTAGCCAGGGTTGGCGCATAGGGATTATCGTCCGAAGTGAGCGAAAGGTCAACCCAGGCATACCCTTTTTCTCGTGCCCGGCGCAGCATTTCGTCAAAGAGCAGCACCGCCGCCCCTCGATCCCAATATTCAGGCAGTACGAGCACACTCTTGACCGCCAGGCATTGGGGCTGCCGGCGCAACTGCCACCACAGCCGGGCATAATCCCACGGATAACGCAGACCATTGGCATGCTGGAACGCTTCGTTGAGGTTAGGTACGCCCGGGAACCATCCCACCACCTGCCCGTCGGCCTCGGCGATAAGGATCAGCTCGGGATCTGCGATCTTGCGAAACGGTTCGAGCAAGGCGACAAATTCCTCGTGATCCCAGGGGGCAAAATCGTTCAAATGGGCCAGAGCGCGGTTGATGACCTGGAAAATGCATTCTGCCTCGTCGCGCCAATGCGCCATGTCAACGCCGCGAACGGTGATTGACTTTCGCTTGCGCAGTCGATCGGCAAGGCGAGCCAGCCGTTGAAAGGCGGCTGTGTCTGCACGAATGTCGATCGCATAGGCCAGGTTGTCGGCACGCGCGGGGCCAAACCCAAAGCGCTCAAAGAAATCGACGTAATAGGGTGGCGTGTGCCCGCACAGCAGGACCGGTGGTCGGTCGCGGCCCTGGATCAAGAGGCCATAGCCGGCTTCGCGATCGAGGTGAAACGGTCCTTCGATGGCTCCGAGTCCACGGCTTGTGGCCCATCGTGCGGCACATTCCAGCAAGGCGGCGGCGACGTCATAGTCTTGAACGCACTCGAAAAACCCCAAGAGGCCATCCTGGCGATTTGTGGCCTGGTTCAGGACACGATCTTGTCCTGCACAGATCGTGCCGACTATTTGGCCATCGCGCCGGGCGATGAAAAATTCAGCTTCTCCGCGTTTGAAAAAAGGGCCGCGCTGTGGATCGACAATCTTGATCTGTTCGGGGATCAAGGGTGGAACCCACAGCGGGTCGTCTCGATAGATCTGCCAGGGAAAGGTCAAAAATGCGTGCCGATCGGCTTTGGTGTGGACGGGACGGATTTCGATGTTCATACGCCGGCCTAACTCTTTTCACGTTGGTGCTGGGCGTGCCGCTTTTGCAGTTCCTGGACGACCTCTGCGTACCTGGCCCGATCCAGCGGGTACAAGATGGCAAACAGGATGCCCAGGCATAACAAGACGGCCGGGATTGGCCCCATGATGATCCGGATGCCCCACAAGGCGGAATCCGGCTGCTGGGTGGCGTTGGGGAGATAGCCCGTCCAGTCGAGCAGCAGCAGCGCCAGCGGAATGGCGATCGATGAGGCGACTTTTTCGGCCAGGGTTACCAGGCTGTAAAACAT
>JAFGJF010000415.1 GCA_016929205.1 Anaerolineae bacterium | reverse complement strand
GGCTTTCCCATCGGCGGCGTGGGGGCGTTTGACCTGGACGAGGGCGTGGTCAGTATGGCGGGCGTGGGATACGACATCAACTGCGGCGTTCGCACGTTGCGCACCTCGCTTCACCGCGACGAGATCGAGGATAAAAAGGAAGCGCTGGCATCGTCTCTGTACCACACCGTGCCCGCCGGGCTCGGTTCCTCGGGCGACATTCGCCTGACGATCGACGAGATGGACAAAATGCTCGTGCAGGGTGCCGAGTGGGTGATGCGGCGCGGCTATGGCATCGAGAACGACCTGGACTATGTCGAGGAAGGGGGCCGGATCGACGGTGCGGACCCGGCAACGGTCAGCCGCAAGGCCAAGGAGCGCGAGTTGAAACAGATCGGCTCGCTCGGTTCGGGCAACCATTATCTGGAAGTGCAGTGGGTTGACCGGATCGATGATCCGGATGCCGCCGATGCTTACGGCCTTTTTCCCGGGCAAATTTTGATCAGCATCCACTCGGGCAGCCGGGCGTTGGGCCACCAGATAGGCTCCGATTATCTCAAAGTACTCGATGCGGCCAGCCGCAAGTACGGTATCCCAATCCGCGAGCGTGAGCTGGTTTGTGCCCCGATCAACAGCCCCGAGGGGCGCGATTACCTGGCCGCAGTGTGCTGCGGGATCAACGGCGCGTTCGCCAACCGGCAGGCATTGGCCCACCTGGCGCGCGAGGCCTTTCATCGTGCGTTAGGTGTCAAACCCGACGCGATCACGACCCTGTACGAGGTGGCGCACAACACGGCCAAGATCGAGACGCACACCATTCGCAGCGGCAGCAGCGGCGAATCCGCCGTTCAGAAAAAGGTCGTCGTGCACCGCAAGGGAGCGACGCGGGCCTTTGGCCCCGGGCATCTTGCGCTGCCCGAGGCGTATCGTCAGGTCGGGCAGCCGGTGCTGGTGGGCGGAACGATGGGCACCTGTTCGTACATTTTGCACGGCACGCAGCAGGCGATGGACGAGACCTTTGGCAGCGCGTTGCACGGCGCAGGGCGGGTGCTGTCACGTAAGCAGGCGACGAAACAGTTTCGCGCCGATACGATTACCAGAGACCTGGACAGGCAGGGGATCGTGATTCGCGGGCATTCCAAGCTGGGACTGGCCGAAGAAGCACCCGGCGCGTACAAGGACGTCGATCGCGTCGTGGACGTGATGGACGAGGCGGGGATCATTCGTAAGGTAGCGCGCGTGCGGCCCTTGATTTGTATCAAGGGGTGATCGCCTACGCCCATTCTTTGGTCGCGTCGAGCAGCATCTCTTCGATGCCTATCCCACGAAAAGCATCCTCTATGTTTATGACCACGTTGGTCACAGCGTCGGCGTCTTGGCGTTTTTGCTCCAGGAACGCGGCTCCGATTTGTTTGCCATTTTTGAACGCCCGCAAATCCAGAACATGGTTCTGTGCACCAAACTGCTGCCTCAACTGCACCCACTCACCGTTCCGGTCACGCATGCCGCGCTCGATCGGCCGGCCAAAAAAACAATCGGCCCACATAAAGGGGACGTTTGCCGCTTGCGCGGCCTGGCGGTCGGTGATCGAATCACCGATCAGGAGGCAGTCCTGTGGATTGGCTTGAAATGTGTCCAGGGCTTTTAGAATGAACCCGGGCCTGGGTTTGCGGTTGGGGCAGTCGAGGGCGTATTTGGGCACAGCGGCGCGGACCATGTGCGGGCACAGGTAGGCGGCAGCGACCGGCACCGGCAGCAGGTCGATCGTGTGCTGCAGCACGGCGTGGGCCTGCATTTCGGTCAGGTATCCGGCAGCGACGCCGCCCTGGTTGGTGACAATCACGAGCTGCCAACCCTCGGCGGCATAGCGCGCGAGGGTATCTTGAACGCCGGGCAGCAGTTCAACCTCTTGCGGCGTGTTGGGCGGGCGGTTGCCAAAGGTGCGGTTGATCGTGCCGTCGCGGTCGAGAAAGAGCAAACGGACGGGCATCATTTTACTCGGCCAACAAATAGGCTGCGGCCAGCCGGGCCGTGTGCAGCAGCGATTCTTTGTGGGTGCGCTCAAAAGCGTGTGAGGCGTCGACGCCCGGTCCGATCAGCCCGACCACCAGGTTGGCTCCGGCACGCAAAGCCGCACTGCCGTCCGATCCATAAAAGGGATAAATGTCCACTTTGTAAGGGATGTCATGGTCCTGGCACAATACCACCAGCTTGCGGCGCATTCCCAGATCATACGGACCTGAACTATCTTTGGCGCAAATGCTTACCGTATACTCGTCGCTGTTCTGGCCGTCGCCCAGCGCGCCCATATCGACCACCAGCAGTTCCCGAACCGGTTCAGGAATGCCCGACGCGGCGCCGTGTCCCACTTCTTCGTAAGGACTGATGTAAAAGGTCGTGGTTTGGGCTGGCTTGAGGTTAGCATCGAGCAGAGCCTTGGCTGCGGCTAACATGATCGCGACGCCGGCTTTGTCGTCGAGGTGACGCGATTTGACAAAGCCCGTTTCGGTCACAACCGCGCGCGGGTCAAAGGAGACGAAATCGCCAATCTGGATGCCCAATTGGAGCGTTTCCGCTTTGGTGGTGGTTTTGGCATCCAATCGCACTTCGATGTCATCGTTGGTGTGTTTGGATTCGGCCAGCTCGGCCCGACTATAGGTGTGGACCGCCGTCTTGTGCGCCAGCACGGTGCCGGTGTACGTGACGCCGTTGGCCGTTTCGATCTCACAGTACTCGCCTTCAACCGTTTGCCATAGATAGCCGCCCAACGGGGTCAGCTTGAACCGCCCGCTGTCCTTGATCTCTTTGACCATGGCGCCCAACGTGTCCACATGGCCGGACAGCGCGCGCGGACGTGCATTCGAGCGACCCGGCATGGTGACCACCAACGCGCCCTTGTTGGTGCGCTCGGTCGCCAGCCCCAGTTCGCCAAAGGCGTTTTCCATCAGGGCAACTGCTGCGCCGGTGTTGCCCGTCGGACTGGGGGTGCGCACCAACTGCACCAGGTTGTCGACCAGATAATTCATATCAATTGCATCACGTTTCATCTTTAATCCTGTCCTTTGTGAATCGTTGCCAGAAGACCAACCACGCCGTGTAGGGCAGCGCCAGCATTCGCTTCCAGCGTTGTGGCTCACGGATCAACCGATAGAGCCACTCCAATCCGAGACGTTGCAGCCAGCGAGGGGCGCGCTTTTGCACCCCGGCCACAAAGTCGAACGCCGCTCCTACTCCCATCGCCACCGGCGCGCCCGTTTTTGCCTGGTTGTGAGACAACCACTTTTCCTGGGGTATCTGCGGGTAGGCGATTAACAAGACGTCGCTGTCTGCCGAGCGGATTTGCTCGGTGACGGCGTCGTTTTCAGCGCCAGTTACCACGCTGGCATCGGCGAGGCCGGGATGTGTGCCACACACGATCAGATCGGGATAACGAGCGGCTAGAATGTCGGCCACGCGTGCTGCGACGTTTGGCCCGGCGCCTAGTAAAAAGAGGCGAAAATGGTGCATTGTACATAGTTCGGCGATGCGATAAATGCCATCCGAACCGGTCACGCGTTCTCGAAGCGGATGCCCCAGCCACCACGCTGCCGCCAGCACGCCGGCGCTGTCGGGAACATTGATCTCGGTATGGCGCAATATGCGGGCAAATTCGGGATCGCGCTGCGCGGCCATAATATACTCGGTGTTGACCGTGGCAATACGATGCGTGCCTCCTTTTTTTACCAAGTGTGTGATCGCCGCGAGCATCTCGTCCCAACTGACGTCGTCCACGCGCACGCCAAGGATGTCAACCGACTCGAAAATGCTCATAGGTCATCCTGGTGGGACAGGTTCGGATGGCAGAATGCCATATAATGCGGTCATCAAACGATCATAGTCGTTTTTAAGTAGTCCTGAGACATGTCGTGCGGCAGAGGCCAGCCATACCTGGTCCTGCCCTCTTGCCCGGTAAACCTGCCGGATGTGAGCGGCCAAAAGCTGTTCAGACGGCGTATCGGCTACATCTTGAAGCAAGCGAAGGTACATCAGATCGACTGTAAATGCCTTGACGCGTTCGACCTCACAATCGTGAACCGAATAATGCAGTGGTGGGGGTGTGGGGGGCAAATAACGGTAAATCTGCTCCTGTTCATGATATCCCACCAGGTGGACGGTAAACTCGGTGCGCAGCGTGCGTTCGAGCTGTGGGTGTTCGTGATAGATGGCATCATCGTATACGCCGTCGGTGCTGCGGCGTACGGCCCGCCGGCCGGGATCGGGACTGGCAGTGGTGCCGTAGCATACCACACCATAGATGCACCTTGCACCTGTTTCTACGTAGACCAGCCGGCCTAGCGCCGGGGGATGATGAAGGGTAAAGCTTTCGGCAATGTAAAAGGTCGTGCCGGTCTCAATGATCTCGCCGATTCGGTTTTGTTCGGACATAAGTTTCGCACTCTCTTGTTGTCATACGCCTCGCCGCCGTTTGCTGCGGTCTTTGGCCGAACGCACGTAAAAAATGCCCTGCGCGGCCAACGCTTGTTCCACAAGTCGTTCTACCGTCATCCGGTCGGTGGTGGAAATGACAGCCTGTTCGTGTGCCTCGATCAATGCCGGCGGATAAGGCGGATATTGCCCGCTTCGTTTGCATTGGTCGGTGATAACGCCTTGGACAAGGTCGATCATCTCTAGGCTGCGCATCACCCACTGTGGAGCCTCGATGCGTACGATTTCGTCGCCGACATTCAGATAAAAGAACTGGATGCGGTGTGAGCCGTAATCCTCCAGAATGGCCGACTGGCTCTCAAAAATGTCCGATCGTTGCCCCGGTTTGAGCAGCCCGCTGTACAGTTGCCGGTCGCGCAGCGTGCCCATAAATTGGCAGAGCTTTTGTTTGTCTGTTTCTTGTGGACATTTGGCACAGCCACCCGATTTCACGTCGCATAACATCAGTCGCAAACTGTTGACCACGTCTTGGCCGCCTGGGTAGCTGATGTAGCTGCATACCGGGATGCTGGTTTGCTGCAGGTCGTCCATCGCGGCCAAAAAGCGTTTCAGGTACGCCGTTTTCAACGCTGTTTCTTCGTTTTCAAGGTTCCACAGGATCAGTGAACCGTCGCAGACGGCTACGGCTGGCGGGTTGACCAAAAGGGCGGCATTGTGCAACCACACCATTTCTTCAATGCTCATCAATATCCCCAGTCGCGAGCCATCGATGGGAATGCGTTGATCGAAATACAAATCGTCGTCGCTAAAGCAAAATTGGGTCCACGATTCCAAAATCGCGTTCGGCGCGCTGCCATAGGTTAACGCTGCATAGCCAATGCTGAGAACGTAATAACGGACCGAGCTGTGCCGGTCGGGAGGAATCGTGGATCCATCAGCGGCGACGACGCTCAAGTCTGAAGGGAGCGGGGGAGCGGCAAACCGGCCGGCGAGCGTATCGACCGGGCGGGCAACCAGCCACGGGATCTTGATGTCACGCTGGCTTATTTTTTGCCGGAGCAGTTCGGGATCGACCGTCTCCAGATAGGTCTGTGCGTGGGTAACCTGCTGCGCCGGCCTAGCTTGTGATAATGACGCAGCCATTCTTTCTACCTGTTGATAGAGATAGTCCAAGTCCAGCGGCACAGCAGACTCCCAGGCATCATTTAGAATGCAAACCGGAGGGCGGGCAAGATGCCCGCGATCCGGTTCAGTTGCCGAACGCTATTTGGCATAGTCCACCGATCTCGTCTCCCGGATCACTGTGACCTTGATTTGGCCTGGATATTGGAGCGAGTCTTCGACGCGGCGGGCAATGTCTTTGGAAAGCTGGATCGCAGCCAAATCGTCCACATCGTCCGGTTTTACCATGATCCGAATTTCGCGTCCGGCCTGAATGGCATACGATTGAGCGACGCCTTTGAATGAATCGGCGATTTCTTCCAGGCCCCTAACGCGTTTTAAATAGTTTTCCAGCGATTCACGCCGTGCGCCCGGTCTTGCGCTCGAAATGGCATCGGCCGCTTCAACGAGCACGGCTTCCAGGCATTTTTTGTCTCTTTCGCCATGGTGCGCGGCGACGCAGTTGATAACCTGGGGCGAACAGTTGTAGCGTTCTACCAGGTCTGCACCGATCATGGCGTGTGTGCCCTCGACCTCGTGGTCGACGGCTTTGCCGATATCGTGAAGCAGCGCCCCCTCTTTGGCCAGGTCGACATTGGCGTGTAGTTCAGCGGCCATCATTCCGGCCAAATGGGCCATTTCTATCGAGTGCTGAAGGACACTCTGACCATAGCTGGTACGGAATTTGAGCCGTCCCACGAGCTTGATCAACTCGGGGTGCAAGCCAGGCAGTCCAACGTCGATGATGGCCTGTTCTCCAGCCTCGACGATCTCGGCATTGACTTCTTTGGTCGCTTTGGCTACAATGCCCTCGATGCGTCCGGGATGGATTCGGCCATCGATGACCAGTTTGCCCAACGCAATCCGTGCGATTTCGCGCCGTACAGGGTCAAAACTGGATAGAACAACGGCTTCGGGCGTATCGTCTACAATGACGTCTACGCCGGTGGCCTGTTCAAAGGCGCGAATGTTGCGTCCGTTGCGACCAATGATTCGCCCTTTCATCTCATCGCCTGGTAACTGGACCATCGAGACGGTGGTCTCCGAGACCTGGTCGGATGCACAGCGCTGGATGGCCATGGTGATGATTTCACGTGCCTTTTTGTCCGCTTCGTGTTGTGTCTGGGCTTCAACATCGCGGATAACCCGAGCCATTTCGTCCCGCGTGCGGGTTTCTACATCCTGAAGTAACAGTTCTTTGGCTTGATCTTCGGTGAGGTTAGAGATCCGCTCCAATTCGGCCTGGCGTTCTTCGTGCATTTGCTCGATCTGGTTTTTCATTTTGTCGAGACGGCTTTGACGTTGATTAAGCCGTCGTTCTCGTTCCTCAAGCCTGTCGATGCCCTTGTCCAGGCTTTCTCGCCGTTTTTGGAGGCGCTCTTCCTCCTCGCGTAATTCTCGAATCCGTTTTTTGCTCTCCTGATCGGCCTCGTTACGGATTTGTATGGCTTGTTCTTCTGCTTCTACACGAATGGATTTGGCCTTGGTTTCAGCCTCTTCTGTCATTTGTGAGACCTGCATCTTGGTTAGCTTGAGGTGCGAGTTGCTCAGTGAGCGTTGGATGAATGTCGCTACCACGCTGCCTACCGCCACGCCTATCACGCCGGCTAGAATGACAGCGATTATGTTTCCTGCTCCCATGTCTCCATATCCTCTCTTTTGTCAATCTGGTGTTCTCTCTCGGCCTGGATGCGTTCCCACACTTGTGAGATAACTGCATAGTTGAATCCTCGACGCTGTAGATGCCCGGTCAGTTTGCGCCGAAATGTGCTGGAATCCAAATGTTGCCATTGGGCAAGTTTGGGCGACATTGCACGGTACGCGCTTTCCAACTCGTCTACATCCTGCACTAGGTCATCAATGATGCGCTCTGCTATGCCCTTTTGATGCAATTCATAACGTAAGGCACGGGCACCGCGCGGTTTGAATTGCTCGCGATTGCTGATCCAATAGCGAGCAAATTCCTCATCGTCGATCAATCCGGCTCGTGAGAGACGTTGTACTGTGTGTTCGATCGTAGACTCACAAAACTCTTTTTTTCGCAACCGCCGATCCACTTCGGCGCTGCTTCGAGGGCGATATGACAAAAAGTCGAGGGCAAATTCATAGGCACGTGCTTGTTCATCGGCCATGCGCAACGCGGCGATGTCCTCATCGCTCAGGTATTGTCCCTTGGAAAGTTTAGCCGCTTCAATGAGCGCCAATCCAAAAGCAAACTCGCCATCTAGAAAGATGTTTGCGCGCTGCTGGTTCTTTTTTTGGGCCTGGATTGCCGTAATTTGCCCTGCCATATCTGGGTCTATCCTCTGTTGCTCAAGAAACTGCCGATGGCGAAACAAAAAAGCCGTGGCAACATCACTGCCACGGCTTTAATAAAAGCTTGTGCAAATACTCAACATAACACAGTCAAAAATCTGGTGATGACCAGACTCTTGATCTTGCGCGCAGACCTACAGCCAGAATTCTTGATCGCTCACGTCTTGGTAAGCTAAGCGTACGCCATCGATTGAACGCTATTGGGAATCTGAAACGGCGCCTTTGCCGTTCACTCGCCAGTTCTTGCCGTCTATCGTTCGTTTTTCGGGAAAAGGACTTGCCCAAACTGCTGTTTTTCAGGTCGCTCGTTTTTCTCTCCGGTACTGCTTTGGCCGTTGCTGAAACATCAATTTGTCAAATCCGACTATAACACCGAATGATGGTATATTAATCAAGCGGCGCTCATCTGTGCAAGTTATCTGTGGTTAAGCTTTGCTACAACTGGTATCAAAAAACACTTGCTTTTATTCTCGTTCGAGCTGTGGCTCATCTATGTGCAGACAAGCGATGCATAGCAATCTGTGCATTCTCGGCTCGCTCATTTTGGATATCCTTGGTGCGTATGCCATATGCTTGCTATAAGCCTGTCAGTTTAGGCTCGAAATGATATCGAACTTGATCTAGTTTACAACAAAAACGAAGAAAAGGCAAATCTCGGCTGGGTTTTGATCGTCTGTTATCTTAAAATCCGGCAGTTGTTTTCATAGTGGGGTTGCTTGGAATGGTGACGGTGGGGCGTGTGAGAGAGCAAAACGCACTTGCATTGATTGTGGTTTCGAGTATAATAGATAGGATTGTCAATTGCCGAAAGGAAGAGGTTTCCTTTCGAGATCGTAAAGTGAGAAAAAACAAGATGTCACAAGAAAAGCAAGTTATCAAACTTCATGACCTGGAACCCAAGCAAAAGTTCGAAGGAACGGTCACTCGGCTCGAATTGTATGGTGCTTTTGTGGACTTTGGTGCTGAGAAAGAGGGGTTGGTTCACATTTCGCAAGTTAGCGAGACCCGAATCAACAAAATCACCGACGCTCTCAGCGAAGGAGACAGCATATCGGTTTGGATTCAAGAAGTGGATGCAGATCAGGGGCGCATTGGGCTGACGATGATCGAACCACCCGAGCGCACGATGGACGATCTCAAACCCGATATGATCGTGACGGGCAAAGTCACCAAGTTGGCCCCATATGGCGCGTTCGTGGACATTGGCGTAGGGCGCGACGGATTGGTTCATATCAGCGAAATGGCCGAAGGTCGCATCGGCCAACCTTCCGATGTCGTAAAAGAAGGTGAAGAGATCCGAGTGCGCATTGTCAAGGTCAATCGCCAGAAACGGCAAATCGAATTGAGCCTGCAAGGTCTCGATCCGGTTGTGCAAGTTCCAGATGACGACGAGCAAGAAGAAGAGACGATGACGGCTATGGAACTTGCTTGGCGCAATGCGATGGAAAGTCAGGGGCATTCGCTCAAAGTCGCTACACGTCACAAGGGACGGCGACGGAAAAAGGACGAGATCCGACGCCAGCAGGCAGCTATTATCGCTCGGACGCTTGGTACGAAAGCAGAATGACGCAAACATTCTAAAAAGAACCAATGATGGTACATCTTTTTTTTTTCAGAATGATTGGCTAGGGGCTGGATCCAGTATCCGCCCCTAGTTGGATGTTATCTGCCAGACAAGAACTGTTCCTCGATCAATGATGCGACGCCACGTGCGTCGTCAAGGTCAAATCGCGGCACGTTTAGCGCAATAGGGTGATCGCTGACGACGGCAACAATCTCCTGGTGACGACAGACCAAGTCAATTCCGAGATCACGGCGGGAAATTTCGATCTTGGGTTTGTGTGCGTGTTTATAGCCTTCGGTCAAGATGATATCTATGTCACCCAGCATAGCGGCTGCTCGATCCAAATCGATCTCTTGTTCAACTTGACGGATCATACTCAGGTGGTGGGGAGAAACAAAGGCCACGGCGTCTGCGCCTGCCTGCAAATGTTTCCAGGTATCTTTGCCTTCTTTGTCGATGGCGAAGGCGTGAATGCTGTGTTTGATGATGCCGATGCGATAACCACGTTGTTTCAGTTCGGCGATCAGCTTGACCAAAAAGGTCGTTTTGCCTACTTTGGGCCGCCCGGCGATGGAAACGATAGGTATAGGCTCTGATGATGACCTTCTCTCGCCCAATTCAAACCTCCTGATAGTCACTGCATACGATGTATTGGCTGTATTTGCTTTAGAGAAAAGAGTGCAAAATGGACCACGAACAATCTGGCGCATTGGTTGATCATCGTGCTGGTTTTGTCAGCGTCATTGGCAGTCCCAACGTGGGCAAGTCGACGTTGATGAATGCCTACCTGGGCCAAAAGATATCGATCGTTTCTCCCAAGCCTCAAACCACGAGACGCCGAGTGTTGGGCATTCTGACACTAGAGCAAGCGCAGATCATTTTTGTCGATACGCCCGGCATTCACCAGCCTCACCACAAACTGGGCGAACTGATGGTCCAGACGGCAGTTGGCGCTATACCGGATGCAGATGTGGTATTGTGGCTGGTCGATGCATCACGTTCGCCCACAGAACAAGATCAGCACATTTCGAGCCTCATCGCTCAATACGCTCAGGGTATCCCTGTGATCCTGGGATTGAATAAAAGCGATCTTGTCCCCACCCAGGTGCGCCAGGATCGCGCGCAGACGTTTCTGAAACTGATTCAGCCGGCCGATTCGCTCTTTTTTTCTGCAACTGATGGCGAGAACCGCGATCTGTTGCTCGAAAAGGTTATTGGGTGTCTACCTCCCGGGCCACGGTATTATCCAGAAGATCAGGTGACCGATCAAACGGAACGTGTCATTGCGGCGGAACTCATTCGCGAACAGATCCTGTCACGAACCCATCAAGAGGTGCCGCACGCTGTAGACGTCATTGTGGACGAGTTCAAAGTGCGGTCCGAAACGCTGACCTTTATCCACGCCACCGTGATCGTAGAGCGCGCATCACAACGAGGTATCTTGTTGGGACGTGGTGGCCAAATGATCAAGTCGATCAGCCAGGCTGCGCGCAAACAGATTGAAGATCTTGTCGGCACGCAGGTCTACCTGGAATTGTGGGTCAAGGTCCAGCCAAAATGGCGTCAAAAGGATAGCGATCTGAAAGGCCTGGGTTACAAATAGCCGGCAAATCAGTTGGCACAGACTAGGTCTCTTGTGGATCGCGGGGCAGAGTAAACACAAATGTGCTTCCCTGGCCAAGATTGCTATCTACCCAAATGCGTCCACCATGGGCATCAATGACCGATTTGACCAGATACAGGCCAAGCCCTGCTCCTTGGGTCTTGCGACTGAGTGCATTCTCAACGCGGTAGAATCGCTCAAAGATGAGATCTCGTTCTCTGGGCGATATGCCAATTCCCTCATCGGTGACGGCGATGTAGACAGACGCGTCATCAAAACGTCCTGAGAGCATAATCCGTCCACCTTGAGGGGAGTATTTGATCGCGTTTGAGACGAGGTTGGTCAAGACTTGTCGAAAGCGCTCATAGTCTGCTTGAACGACTGGAAAATCGGGTGGAAAGTCGAGTTCGAACGTGTGTTTGTCCGTCTGGGTGCGAAAATCGTTCACCGTTCGTTCAGCCATTTTGTCCACGCGCACATCTGTCTTGTTCAGTTTTAACTGCCCCGATTGCAGGCGAGATACATCCAACAAGTTGTCAATCAGGCCAGCCAATCGATCGCTTTCTTCCTCAATAACAGCCAGACTGTCGCGCATCGTTTCCTGGTCCCAGTTTGCATCTTCGCGTCTCAGCGTGTTCGCATAGCCTTTGATCAATGCCACCGGTGTTTTCAGTTCGTGCGAGATAACCGAGACAAATGTTGACTTTATTTCTTCGGCTTCGCGAAAGTGTGTGATATCGTGTACGTTGGCAATAATGTTCACCAACTGGTTGTCAGAATCTAGCAGTGGCGAATAGGTAATGCCAAGGGTAATACGCGTGCCGTCCTGGCGGATGAAATCGCCTTCGACATAAGCTTTTTCGCCTTTTTGGCAGTCGGGGGTTGGACAGAGCGGACAAACTGCTCGATCTTCCGGATCTTGAGACACGAGTATCTCCCAACACAAGTGCCCGATGGCTTCGGATGCGGGAATACCGGTCATCATCGATAGGGCCCGGTTAAAAACGGTGATCTGTTGCGAGGGATCGAGGATCATAACGCCGTCGCCCGAGTTTTCAATGATCGCATCCAGGCGTCGTTTGTCCTGTGTGACCTGATAGTACAGCTTGGCATTGTGTACCGCGATGGCGGCCTGTCCTGCGAATGCGGAAAGAATGCGGCGATCGGCAACGGAAAACGCAGCGCCTTCGCGTCGAAAGACATAGATGATTCCTACGAGCACGTCTTTGACGATCATGGGCAGTCCTACAACTTGGCGCAGCACGATGCCAACCTCGCGTGCGATGTCGTTCAGTCGATGCTGCACGTTCGGGACATTCCACTGCAAGGGATCGTAGGTTCCGCCGACATCGGGAATATCGGTGAACAAGGGGGTGAGCAGAGGCAGCATTTGTGCCGGAAGGCCATAACTGGCTGTGATTTGGTAATTGCCATCTGACTGGACGAGAGCGATCAGTCCACCCTGTCCGCCGACCAGTTCGGTTGCGGTTTCCAGGATCAGCTTTAGGACCTGGCGCAAGTCGAGTTGCGACGTCATCGCCCGGCTGATCTCTAGCAGATAATCTCGTTGCCACAAACGATAATCTCGAAGCATGGTGTCTATTCTAGCACAAATCGGTTGCCCTGACAACAATTTGTGTTGCCTATTCCCCTTTTGATGGCACCACCTCTATATCCTCCACGAACACGTAATCGGTAAATGCACTTGGTCCAGTTGCAGCCAAGCGTGTTTTGCGTCCGGGGTTGTAAAATCCGGTGATCAGCCGATACTGTCCCGGTGCGGTCTCTGGCCCGATCGTCAGCAAAAAACGGTTGCGAATCGTCGTATTTGGCTTCCAGTGTGTGGTGGGGTATTCGGCGGCGCCGGCAATCTGGTCTTGCTGGGCGACGATGCCATTGTCGGGGTCCAGGATTTGCACAAAGACCTTGTAGTCATGGGTCATCTCGGTCAATGCTTGCCAATAGAGATACACGTAAACCGTCTCGCCGGGATGGACCGCGCGGACGGGCAGGTCGTACCCCACGAGTTGTATCTGCTCGCCAAATTTGGCGTACAGCACGGACGATGGTGATTCGACCAACAAAGGACCCGGACTAACATCAAAGCGCATCAAGGCCATCTTGTGAAAGGTTCGTCCTACACCGAGGCGGTGATAGGTTTGTTCGAGAGCATCGGTCACCAAGCCGGTGGGATCGGCAATGTACGGCTCCCAGAGGACCAACCACAGTTGTTTTCGCCCCACGATGGCCTCGTTCAAGGCGCTCAACATACCGGGTTCGATGGGCGCTTCCGTGGTCGGCAGCAGTTCACCAGGCATGGGTATGATCGGCGATGGACCGTCATAGTAATAGGTAAATGCAGGGAGCGTGTATCCCCCAACGAGGACGATCAAGTCGCGATCGGTTTCCTGTGACTCGATATAACTGGCTACGGAGCGCATATCGGGGCGATAGGTCTCTTTATCCAGGTAATAGTTGAGTAGAGAGCGAAACGTTGCGCCGGTCACAATGGTCACAGACAGCAACAATACCATCCAGACTGCCAAATCTGCGCGGGCAAAGCGCTGTCTCTTTCCCAGGCGCACAAGCCACTGGATGCCCGACGATGCCAGGAGCAGGAATGCGGGCAATGCGTTCATCAGGTAACGAGGGGAGAATTTGGGGCGGTTAACCGTGAGCACGATCAACACCATAGTCGGCACCAGCAGCCAAAGCCAGAGCAAGGCCGCTGTCAGCCGATCCCGTTTGTGCCAACAGAGCGCAAGTGTGCCCAAAACGGCCAAAACGGACAGAGACCATACCGCACCTGTTGCCCACGTGCCCTCAAGAGTCTTTCCCACGCTAAAGGCATTCAAGGTTTGCGCGACGATCTCTTTCCAATAAACAGCTCCGTGCCAATAGGTGGCATTGGCATCAAATTGCGCGATGACAAAAGGCATCCACAGGCACAGCGCCAGCAACACGATTGCCTGTGCGGCAACCCAACGGGCAATACATTTCCTTTTACCTGGCCCGGCGGACACGATCCACCACAGAAGAAAAGACAAATTACAAGCCAGCAGGACAAATCCGCTGTACAGGTGTGTGTACAGCGCCCCGATTGCCAGGCAAACATAGAGCATATAATGTGTCCAGCCCGGATGTCTCTGGCGAACGCCGGGTGTTTGCGGAAATAGATCCAGTGCAGCATCTACCGTGCCGACGATCAAGGTCAGCGCCAGGGCATAGCCACGTGTCTCTTGGGCAAACCAGATCGCGAACGGCGATATGGTCATCAACCATGCTGCAACAATCGCCGCGGTCTGGTTGAATAGCCGCCTGCCCAAGCGATACATGCCGGCAACAGCCAGCACGCTCCACCAGGCGGAGAGCATACGAACCGAGAACTCGGTGTCGCCGAACAGTCTGATCCAACCGTGCAACAAAAGAGGATGCAAGGGTGGATGTTCGCTTTGTGAGACCCTGCTCCAGGTTTCGTACAGAGTGCCTTGTGCATAATAAATGCTCAAGCCCTCATCATACCAGATGCTTTGGCATTCGAGGCAGATAACGCGCAGGGCAAACGCCAACCAGATGATGGCAATCAGCAGCACCCACTCGATTTGTCTTTTATGTCCGGGCCAGTCTTTCATCGTGCAAAAAAATCCCTGGGGTCAAAATCGAATCCCAGGGATCGCGCTTTCTTGAAGGCTGTCATCATCCCATGTACCAGACCCACCGGGACCCACGCATCTCCTTGACCAGATCCGTTGTAGAAATGATCCCTATCGGATGACGTTCCGAGTTCTCGGTTTCAACGACCAGTAAACGATGGACGCCATTTTCAAGCAGCATTTCGGCGGCCTTTGTGGCTGGTTCGTCGAGTGCGATGTCAAAGACGGTGCGGCTCATCACGTCTTTTGCCGTGTATGTGGTCAGGTCTTGGCCAAATAAACGAATGATGTCGGTATGAGAAACAACACCTATCGCATGGTCATACTCATCCATCACCACGATCGCGTGCACGTCCGTGTCGCTGACAATGCGCACGACTTCAGTCATAGGTGTGTCAGGCCTGCAGGCGATGACGCCTTTGTGCATTAAATCACTTACCAGTTTCTCTGACATAGTAGCGAGCTCTCCTACTTTTATCATAAACGAGTTCCGTTCGTCAAACAACCGCAATACAACAACCTAATACGCTCGGGCCAGGATTACCTTTTCTGTAGCCGGTTTGCCACAGATGGCGCATACCCCTGATCCATCTTCCTGGTCCAACGGAATGCAGCGTGTTGTTGCTTTGGTATCTTCTTTGAGTTTAACTTCATCTTGCGGATCGCCGCACCACCAAACACGCACAAATTTTTCTTGTACCGCGTCCTTGATCTGATCATAGGTCGTCACATCGATGGTGTTTTCTTCTCGGAAAGCCAATGCCCGGTCGTATAACGCTTTTTGGATCGTTTCCAGCATTGCTTTGACGCGCTGGTCCAGCCCATCCATTGGCACAAAGGACTTGCCGTCTCGCCCGAAAATATCGCGCCGTGCCAGCACAACTTGATCCTTTTGCACGTCCTTGGGGCCAAGCTCAATGCGCAATGGCACGCCGCGCAACTCCCATTCGTTGAATTTCCATCCGGCGCTGTAGCCTTCGCGGTCATCGACGTGAATCCGTACGTTTTCCAGCATATTCCTGACTTGATCCACGGCTTGCATCACGGCGCTTTTTTGTTCGTCATCGCGCCAGATGGGTACGATCACGACCTGGGTCGGCGCGATCTTGGGCGGCAAGATGAGTCCTTGATCGTCACCATGGGTCATAATGACTGCGCCTTCCATCCGCGTGCTGACGCCCCAACTGGTCGTCCAGCAATGTTGTAGGACGTTTTCCTGATCCAGGTAGGTAATGTCAAAAGCTTTGGCAAAATTCTGCCCCAAGAAATGTGACGTTCCGGCCTGCAGAGCCCACTTGTTGCCCATCATCGCTTCGATCGAATAACTGTTTACTGCGCCGGCAAATCGTTCGCTGTCGCTTTTGCGCCCCTTGATCACCGGAATAGCCCCGTCCTTTTCGGCAAAATCGGCATACACATCCAGCATGCGCAGCGTTTCTTCGATCGCTTCTTCCTTGGTTGCGTGTGCCGTATGTCCTTCTTGCCACAGGAATTCGGTTGTGCGCAAAAAGAGCCGTGTGCGCATCTCCCATCGCACAACATTTGCCCACTGATTGATCAGGACGGGCAGATCGCGATAGGATCGAATCCACTTGGCATACATATGACCGATCATAGTCTCTGATGTGGGGCGAACAACCAGCGGCTCTTCGAGTTCTTTGCCCCCACCGTGAGTGACGACGGCGAGTTCTGGCGCAAAGCCTTCCACGTGTTGCGCCTCTTTTTGCAGAAAGCTCATTGGAATGAACAATGGAAAATAGGCGTTTTTGTGACCCGTTGCCTTGAATCTACGATCCAATCCATCTCTGATATTTTCCCACAGCGCATAACCGTAGGGCATGATGACCATACAGCCTTTTACCGGTGCATAATCGGCGACTTGAGCTCGCTGAACGACTTCGGTGTACCATTTGCTATAATCGGTGTTACGGGGCGTTAGTTTGGCCATGTTTTGGCTTCTCCTCTTTGAATCTGCTATACTCGTGGTCCGATTTTATCACAGCTTGTCGTCTTGAGCAAGAACGCGCTATAGACGCTATTCTGTGTCTGGTATTTGCAGCCGTAATGACGCCGTGCTATAATCCAAACCTACAGGTGGGTGATGTAAACAGCAGCTGTCTCTACCTGATTTGGTGAACAAGACTATCCTACCACTTTTCCTGCTTGATGCGGAGGCATTCAACCCGATAAGGAGGGCATGGGTGAGAACCTGTCCATCCTTTTTCTTTATTGCGACGCCTATACGCGAAATGAGTCACTCCATCTCGTCAAGCCGTTTATCATGGCCATCTTGGACAAAACTGCCAGGAGCGTGTATAATCAAGCGCTTACAGTGCAAGCCGCTTTATTGCACGTGTATTTAGGAGGCCGAGCCTATGCCCGAGTTTCAACTCGTATCCGATTTCAGACCAACAGGCGATCAGCCACAGGCGATCGCGAGCCTCATCTCTGGGCTCGAGCAAGGGTTTCGGCACCAGACCTTGCTTGGCGCAACCGGAACGGGCAAGACATTTGCCATTGCTTCGGTGATCGAAACGGTGCAGCGTCCGACGCTCGTCCTGGCGCACAACAAGACCCTGGCCGCGCAGCTGTATGCCGAGTTTAAGGACTTTTTTCCCAGCAACGCCGTGGCCTATTTTGTCAGCTATTACGACTATTACCAGCCCGAAGCGTACGTCCCCCGGCACGATCTGTATATTGAAAAGGACGCCTCGATCAATGCCGAGATCGATCGCCTGCGCTTGGCGGCTACACAGGCGTTGATGACCCGTCGCGATACGATCATTGTCGCCAGCGTATCGTGTATCTATAACATCGGTCCCCCACAGGGATGGCAAGAGCGGAAATTGGTGCTCAAAAAAGGGGAACTGAACCCGCGCATTCGCATCTTGCAGCACCTGGTCGGCATTCATTACGAGCGCAACGATATCGAGATCAGTCCGGGCAAGTTCCGTGCCCGGGGAGATACGCTCGAGATCTGGCCTGCCTACGACGACGCCGCATACCGTGTCGAATTGTGGGGCGACGAGATCGAACGCATTACCCGCGTCTTGCCGCTGACCGGCGAAGTGGTCGAGACGACAGATCAGATCGAAATTTTTCCTGCCAAGCATTTTATCACCCCTGAAGAATCGCTGGAAGAAGCCATCCGGCGCATTGAAGACGAGTTGGAAGAACGGATCGCACAGTTTAAACAAGAGGACAAACTGCTCGAAGCACAGCGCATCGAACAGCGGACGCGCTACGACATCGAGATGCTGCGCGAGGTCGGGTACTGCTCCGGCATCGAAAACTATTCGCGGCATCTGGCTTTGCGCGGTCCCGGGGAGCGGCCATGGTGCCTGCTCGACTATTTCCCGCCTGATTACCTGATGGTGATCGACGAATCGCATATGACCCTCCCCCAGGTGAGAGGAATGTACGGTGGCGATCGCAGTCGCAAAGAGACACTGGTTGAATATGGTTTCCGGCTGCCCAGCGCACTCGACAACCGCCCTCTGAACTTTACCGAGTTTGAGGACCTGATCAAACAGGTCATCTATACCACAGCCACGCCTGGAGAATACGAGCGCACGTACTCGGAGCAAACCGTCGAACAGATCATCCGGCCCACCGGTCTGGTCGATCCCCAGGTGATCGTCCGTCCGGTCAAAGGGCAGGTAGACGATCTGGTAAGCGAGATCAACATCCGCCTCGAACGCGGCGAGCGTGTCCTGGTGACGACGCTGACCAAGCGCATG
>JAFGJF010000414.1 GCA_016929205.1 Anaerolineae bacterium | reverse complement strand
GGGCGCTGCGACAGCAGGCCGATCCGTTTGCGCACATCGGTCACGTCTACATCCGGGGCATAGATGTTTTGCCCATCAAAGAGGATTTTTCCCCACACCCGCACGCCTTCGCCCAGTTCGGCCAGGCGGCACATCGAGCGCAGCAGCGTGGTCTTGCCACAGCCTGATGGCCCGATAATCGCCGTGATCTGCCGCACCGGGATGTTTACACTGACGTCGTGGATTACCCGGTGGTCACCATAGGCAACATTTAGATCCTGAACCTGGATAATGTTACTCATTTGTCCATTTATCATTGCTCAATCAATCTACTGCACGATATGCCGGGTGAGCCGGCGGGTCAACAGCCGCGATCCCAGGCTGATGATCAGGATGATGACGGTTAGCACAAGCGCAGCGGCATAAGCACGCTGCTGTACTTCAGGGACGGGGGTTCCCAGCTGGAAAAAGACGGCCAGCGGCAAAGAGGCAACTGGCCGCAGCGGCGAGGTCGGCAGCCGGTCGGTGTAGCCGGCAGTGAACAATACCGAGGCCGCATCACCAATGCCACGCCCGAAGGCCAGCAAGACTGCCGTCATCAGCCCCGGCAGGGTTTGGCGGAGCAGCACACGCAGCGCTACCTCCAGCCGCGTTGAACCCAGGGCGTAGGCAGCCTCTTTTAACTCAAAGGGCGCCATCCGCATAACTTCGTCCATCGTGCGCACCATGACCGGCAGTTCCAGCAGCGCCAGGGCAATGGTGCCGCCGAGCAGGGAGGCTCGCATGCCCATCCACAGCATCAAGGTGAAACCAAACGCTCCGAAAACGATCGAGGGCACGCCCCATAACACGTCCAGCGCCAGACGCACCAGCTCGACGATCCGCGCATTTTGGGCGAACAGTTGGAGATAAAACACCACCCCCAGGCTAATGACAAAACTCAGTGCGGTTGCCCCGCCTGCCAGCGCCAGCGAGCCGGTGATGGCATTGAGAATGCCGCCTTCTTTGCCCAGGTAATAGCCGCCTTTGGGAACCTGTGTCAGCATGGCCCAATTGAGCGCCGGCAGTCCCTTTACGGTCACTGTCGCCAGGATCAATACCAAACTGCCGAGAACGATGACCAGTGAAGCGATCATCAGCGCCACAAAGAAGCGTTCTTCAAGGTGCCTGTATTTGAGCCGTTTCATATTTGCCGTCTCCAGTCGTATGTTTTCATACTGCCCGCCTGATCGCGCGGATCAAGATTGTGCGGGCGATGATCGTAAAGATTAGGACGATCAACAAAAGAATCAATGCTGCTGCCAGCAATGCTGCGTCGTATAGGGGAATGGACATCATTTCCCCATAGTTGTTGGCGATGAGGGCAGAGAGTGGATACCCGGCGTCAAAGATAGAGCGCGGGAGCTGTGGCACGTTGCCCACCACCATCATCACCGCCATCGTCTCACCAAAAGCGCGCGAGAAGCCGAGAATGATCGAGGCAAGGATGCCGGGCAGCGCGCGGCGCAGTACGACGCCCTTGACGGCTTGCCAGTGTGTGGCGCCGAGGGACAGCGCCGCTTCCCGCAGCCCACCCGGCACAGCATGGATGACTTCTTCAGCAGTCGAGATGATGACCGGAAAGACCATTGCCGCCAGCACAATGCCGCCGGCCAGGATGCTGTACCCGGTTGGATTTTGGGTCTGAAAGAGCGGCACATGGGGGGTGTACCTGGCGCTCCAGGGAATGAGATGATCGCGGATGAAAGGCACGATCATCAGCGTACCCCACAGCCCATAGACCACCGAGGGAATGCCCGCCAGCAGATCAATCAACGGTTTGACCGCTTCGCGCAGGCGGCGCGGGGCGTATTCAGCCAAATAAATGGCACAGAGCAGGCATGGAGGGATGGCCAGGAGCATCGCCAGTGCTGTGACCGATAGTGAACCAAAGACGAACGGCATAAACCCGAACTCTTTTTTCAGCGGCCGCCATGCCGATGAGGTGAGCAGTTTGTCCAACGGAACAATCTCTAGCAAGGGCCAAGCGCGAAACAGCAGTGCCACTGCAATGACCGGAACCAGCGCGGCTGCACATGCTGCAAGTGCTCTCATCCCCCATCCGGCGATGTGATCCTGGCGTTGTCGAAAAGAGATTTTTTTCATGTTATGGACTCTAGACTGCTGGAAACTGGAATGAGTCATTCCTCATAATGTGTTACCTTGGTCGATCTTGGCCAATTCTGCCTGAACCTGCGTCTCGGTCAGGGGAATGTAGCCGGTGGCTTCGGCGAATTCCTGGCCGTCGGTCAGGGCCCAACGGATGAAGGCCAGGGTCAGCCCTGTCGGCTTGCCTTTGGTGACGAGGTTGAGGCCGCGTGCAGGCGGCGATGGATAGCGCCCATCGGCAATCGCCGCCATCACACCTTGTTTGTCGGCGTAGTAATTTTCCTGATCGTCGATGCTGTTGTTGTCGTCCACATCTATCGGCGCGACTTGGATCCCGGCGATGGGTTGGCCGGTATTTATGTCGTAGGCAAAGTTGAGGTTGTTATAGCCGATGCCTAGAGGGTCTTTGGCAACAGCTTCGGCCAGGCCAGGATCGCCATAGACTGCTACACCCTGCAGGTCTTCTTGTTGATGGTTGCCGATATAGAGCGCCCAGGTGTCGGCCGCACCGCAGGCGTCAGATCGGGTGTAAACGTGAATCTCGTCAGTGATGCTCGCATCGCCGAGGACGTCCCCCCAGGTTTTGGCTTGGCCCATCCAGATCGCCTCAAAGTCAGTCTGCGTGAGGCCTTGCGCCTGGAGTTTGGCGAGATGCGGATTGTTGGCGTTGATGGTCGGCACGACGGCATCGGCGACGACCGTGACCCAGAACGCGCCCTGGTCAATCTCTTCCGGCTTGATCTCGCGGGAAACCATACCGATGTCAGAAGCGCCCGCCAGAGCATCGGCCATGCCCTTCCCGGCTCCGCCCGCCGAGATGTCGAACTGCACATAAGCATGTGCTTTGTGGAATTCCTGACCCCATTGTACAACCATTGGATATAAAGCCCAGGCGCCAGAGATGGTGAGCGTTCCGTTCATCTCATTGCTGCCCGGCTTGGCCGTTTTGCCGCACCCGCTCAAAAGCAGGCCCAGCAAGGTCACCACCAGAAAAACTTGAAGAAATTTGTTATGTTGCATGATTTCACCTCATTCTAAAAACGGACAAACAGAGATTGATTTCTAGTGACTGTTAACCTATAAAGCCTATAGGAATAGTATATTTTTAAGAGAAAAAAACTATTTTGCCACGAGATCGGCCAGGGTGGTGCTTTCCATCGTTGCTGCGATGACGTCACGCAGCTCTTTCATCACTCTGCGTAGGCCGCATGTTTCCATATCCGGGCAGCCGCATGCTTCAAAGGCGGTCTCGCTGACGCAAGAAACAGGCGCCAATGGGCCATCCAGCATGCGGATGACCTCTGCCAATGTAATGTGCTCCGGCGGGCGCGCCAGATAATAGCCGCCTTGCGGGCCTTTTTGACTGTTGAGAATTCGGCCGCGTCTCAGAGTCAACAAAATTTGTTCCAGAAATTTGTTGGGGATGTTGTTTCGCTCTGCCAGTTCTTTGTTCGATACCAGCTCGCCTTCATAATGGACGGCCAAATCTTGCAGCGCGCGCAAACCGTATTCTCCACGTTTGGATAGTTTCATTGTCGTATAGCCTATAAAATATATGGGTTTTGTAGACTATAGTATACACGGCTTGTAGAGGTTTGTCAATGGACCAAGTGGCGTATTAGCAGGTAGGCATTTTGGCCAGATATTGTGAGATACTGACGCACAATGCGAAAGGGCAGCAACTCTTGTGAAACGGATTGGCATTCTGGTCGGACATCGTGATATAATGGGGATCAATGACGGGATGCCTGTTTGCGGCGCAGCCTCATGATGCGTAAAGTCTAGGAAAGGTACAGCTGGCGGGTGAAAAAGGGACATTCTGTGCTGCTACAATTTTTGCCCCACGCAAGCGATCCAGGCCGCGCCAAAAGCCAAGAACGTGGCCCGCTTTCGACGCTACGGCGGTCCCGAGAACAAGCGGTATCCATAGGGAATTTTGCTGGAAACGGTTTCGCGGATGGATACGCCAAGTACGCAGCATGCGGCACGCAGTATACAATAGGAGGATCACACAACATGATAAAAACACACATGATCGGCTCTGTCTCGCTCGATCTACTACCGGATGAGATCATTTACCTGGACGGCAAGAGTGTGCTCTATCCATCTACTCGGGAAAATTGGAGCGACTATTTGAACCCCGATCGGGATGACCTGATCAAGGTCGTGGTCAGCGCATTATTGATCAGGGATGGACAGACGGTCACCTTGGTGGACACGGGCTTTGGCGAGGTACGTCCTTTTGGTAAAGAGCAAGGTGTCTCTAGCAGCTTGGCAGCCCTTGGCGTCACGCCCGAGGCCGTGGACAGGGTTGTTCTCACCCACACGCACGGCGACCACGTGCAGGGGAGCACGATCGCGCGGGATGGACAATGGCAGGCGACCTATCCCAATGCGAGTTATGTGCTGCAAGAACGGGAATTCAAGGCGGCACGGCACAACCCCGAACTGTGGGAGCAGTACCTGGAACCGCTTTCCGATGCGGGGCAAATTCACTTGGTTGATGGCGATGTCCAATTGGACAAGTCAGTGTCCTGCCTTTTTACACCGGGGCACACGATCGGTCATCAGTCTGTGCTCGTCCGAGCGGGTGTTGAATCTGCAATTTACCTGGGTGATCTGGCCATCTTTGCCGACAGCGTTCGCCATCCCGAATGGGGTCCTGACTGGGCCTGGTCGCGGGAAAAAGACATTGAATCCAGAAAACGTATTGCCCATTTTGCCCTTGAAAACGATAGCACGCTGATCCTGGGACACGATCTGGACCACACTTTTCTCAAGGTGGTTCGCATAGATGGTGAATACGGTGTCACCAAGATAGGCTAATCCGTTGCCCTCAACTCTGTCCAATCCGGATTGTGGCAATCGCGATCGCAGTCCGGCAACGACCAAAGGCAGCATCCGTTTTACCGACCCTCCGACTCGCAGCAAAAAACGATCGTGGATGTGTTGCCCAACGACCGGACCTAGTTGATGGTGGATTTCGGCCCTGGACGTTTGTCAAGGTCGAGACAAATGAACCGGGATTGGTCGGCTGGGGGGATTGCACCGACTGGGGATCGCCCGGCCTGGTGGCGGCGACGGTCGTTCGGTATGCCGGGTGGGTGGTGGGGCGCGATCCGATGCAAGCCGAGGCGATCTGATGACCTATCCCTTTGAGATCGAGGATGGGTATCTTGTTCTGCCAGAGCGTCCCGGCCTGGGGTCGGATTTGATTGAAAGCGAGTTGCTGAAACATCCGGCAAGGGATGATTACGGCGTGCGGTAGGGTGAGTACGGCCTATTTGCGTCGCGCGACCCTTTTTTTTCTAGCGGTAAGTATCTCCGCAATTGCAAAGGAGCGAAAGAATGAAAATCACAAACCTTCGTTACGTGTGGGTCACGGGAACACTGCACTATGAAGGGCCATTGGGCGAAGAACGCCTCGTGCGGCCGATCGACATCTATCCTGATTATCGCAGCATGCCTTCAACCTGGCCAACAGGCAATCAGACGGGGCCGGATTATTTGGTGGAGGATCTGTTCCTGTTCATCGACACCGACGCCGGGGCCAGCGGCAGTTGGGGGCCGATCGACCGTGGGATAGTCCATCTCATCGAAGAGCTGAAAACAGTGGTCATTGGCGAAGATCCACACGCCATCGAACGGATCTGGGACAAGATGTACCGCCATGCCATTCACGGGCGCAAAGGTCGAACGATGATGGCAATCAGCGCTATCGACCTGGCGTTGTGGGACCTGAAAGGCAAGCTGCTCAATGCTCCGGTCTACCAACTGTTGGGCGGCCCGAGCAGACCCAAGATTCGCGCCTACGCGTCCATGCTGGGCTATTCGATCGAGCCGGCACTGGCGACACAACGTGCTCGAGAGGTGACCGAGCAAGGCTATACGGCGACCAAGTGGTTCTTTCGCCACGACCCCACCGAGGGTCAGGCCGGGATGCGCAAGAACCTGGAACTGATCCGCGCCGTCCGCAAGGGCGTGGGCGACGATGTCGAGATCATGTTTGACGCGTGGAATAGTTGGAACGTGCCGTACACGATCCAGATGGCCGAGCGAGCCGCAGAGTATCGTCCCTGGTGGTTTGAAGAACCGGTCTTGGCCGACATGATCTCACACTATGCCGAGATTCGGCGTACAGTCAACAATGTTGCCATCTCTGGCGGTGAGCACGAGTACACGCGCTGGGGGATCAAAGCCCTCCTGGACGCGGGCGCGGTCGACATTCTGCAGCCCGATCCGACCTGGGCTGGCGGGCTGACCGAAATGCTCAAGATTTGCGCCCTGGCATCGAGTTATGGCATTCCTGTCATCCCCCACCACGGTGGGATGGCCTCGACGCAGCTCATCGCATCGCAAACGATCACAACCTGTCCGATCCAGGAGTGGCTTTTGCAGGTTGGGATCGCAAAACAACACTTTTTGGAGTACAAGATCCAGCCGCAAAACGGATACATAGACCTGCCGCAGGGCCCGGGGTTGAGCATCGAGTTGGATCCAGGTGCCATCGAATCGTCCAGAGAACTCGATCTCTGATCTGAGCGCAGGAAAAACGTCATATCCAGCTATCTACAAGGCAAGCTCGCCAACCGCTTCGGACATTTTCGAGATCGATACGCGCTTTTTGCACCAATGGCTATCGGGTGAATGAATGATCGGCTGGCAAAAAGTGCGACTGTGCGATCGTATCTTGATTAGTGGAAAAGGACAACAGATTATGCGTGTTCTAGTGATCGGTGGAACGGGATTTACCGGCCCGTATGTGGTTCGCGGCCTCTATGAATTGGGGCACGAGCTGCTGCTGTTTCACCGAGGCGAGAGAAAAGCTGAACTGCCGGATGGCATCGAGCACGTTCATAGTGACCGCTGGGAGATGGCAGGCTTTGCCGATGAATTGATGCGCTTTGCGCCCCAGGTCGTGTTGGACATGATCCCCCGGAACGAGCAGGATGCGTGGACGGTATTGAGTACGTTCAAGGGAATTGCGCAGCGCGTGGTCGCGTTAAGTAGCCAGGACGTGTATCGTGCCTACGGCAGGCTGATCGGCATCGAACCCGGGCCGCTCGAACCGGTGCCGCTCAGCGAGGATGCGCCGCTGCGAGCCAGGCTCTATCCATATTGGACACGATCCACGCAGCCGCACACGCCGCCGAACCACTACGAAAAGATCCTGGCCGAGCGTTTGTACATGAGCGAACCATCGCTGCCGGGCACGATTTTGCGCTTTCCGATGGTCTATGGTCCTGGGGACCGCCAGCACCGGCTGTTTGAATACCTGAAGCGGATCGCCGACGGCCGTCCGGCCATCTTGCTGGACGAAGGCATGGCCAATTGGCGCTGGACCAAAGGCTATGTCGAGAACCTGGCCACAGCCGTGGTGCTGGCGGTCACTAAAGAGCGCGCCGCTGGCCGGATTTACAACGTCGGTGAGCAAGAGACGCTGATTTGGGCCGACTGGGTGCGGGCAATCGGGCGCGCGGCAGGCTGGGATGGCGAGGTGGTGGTTATGCCCAAGCAGCATTTGCCCGAGCAGTTGGCGTCGGACGAAAACACGGCGCAGCACCTCGTGGCTGACACGACGCGTATTCGCAAAGAAATGGGATACCGGGAGCACATCCCGCGCGAGGAAGCGCTGCGGCGAACGGTTGCCTGGGAGCGAGCACATCCGCCGGAAAAAGTAGATGCAGACAGGTTTGACTATGCGGCCGAAGATGCAATTTTGGCCAAATGGAAAGATCAGGCGAGTCTGCTGTAGCTGCACGATCGATTTCAAACAACCCCACAGAAACAAGCGGTACTATGGGTGCCGATCATGGAACGCTACGGGCCGGCGCAGCGGCTGTATGCCAAGCGGGGATACATTCCAGGTGGAGATGGTGTGGTCAAGAACGGGGTTCCGGTCAAAGAGGGAGAAATACACTGCATTGACGAGGATCTGCTTTTGGGCATGATCAAAGATCTGAAGGCAGGTCGACCGGCATGAAACCATTTGACCAGGTTACACGTTTGACACAGCGGAAACGGTGGCGACGGCTGGGCGAAATCGCGCTGCGACGATACGGCATCGAGAATGCCAGACTCCGATTTGTGTCCGATACGGGAAACGTCGTCTTTCGGGTCGATACGCCGGAGAAGCGATATGCCCTGCGCATTGATCCCGAACCCGCGAATGCCGAATTTCTGGTGATGGTTGAGGCTGAGATGTGCTGGCTGGCTGTGCTACGGCAAGACACGACTTTGATCGTCCCTGAGCCTGTTGCTGCCCAGGATGGGACGTTGGTGCCGGTGGTCTCAACGGCGGGGGTGCCGGGCGCACATCTGGTGACTTTGCTACGATGGATGCCGGGGCAACTGGTTGGCGACCGCCCAGCGCCGGCAACAATGGAGCAGATGGGGGCGTTTATGGCCCATCTGCACGACCATACCGAACAGTTTTCTTTTCCAGACGGGATTACGCGCCCGCGCACAGATTGGCGCAAGCTGGCCTATTGGACAGATCCTCAAAACGACACATCGACTACCTTGACGCCCAAACAACGCGACTTGTGTGCTTGGGCGGCCAAACGCCTGTTGGCAGATATCGAACAGATCGGGACAGATCGAGACTATAGTCTGATCCACGCCGACTTGCATCCGAACAATTGCCTGCTCTGTGATGGACAGCTTGGCGTCGTTGATTTTGCCGACTGCCGGTTTGGCTCCCATTTTTACGATATGTCGGTGCCGCTCACGTACCTGGCCGAACACGACGATTACGAAACGCTGCGGGCCGCGTTCTATGAAGGATATAATCGTATCCGCTTGCTGCCAAAGCGGACCGAGTCTGCCGTTCAGATCTTTATGGTTGCGCGGGCGTTCGACCATATCGAGTGGATCCATCTCGATTGGCCGAGTCCGACACATCACCCGTGGGGTCCGGCGCTTTTGGACAGCGCTATACGGTGGATTAGTAATTACTATACAGGATTAACATAATTTTCAGGATTGACAGGGTGAGGCAGATATGAAAAGGACAATTGCAACGGTAACACGTGTCACCGGCACCTGTAACGCAGGCTACCAGGTGGGTGATAAAATTGTGGTAAATCGTGACACAGCCTGCATCGACAAGGAGCAATCGGACAGCCTCTGTGTGTTCGCACTCGTCGCCATCCTCACCAATATGTGCCGCATCGAACCGGGAAAAAAGGCAATGGCCTCTTGCCCCGATCCCGCGACAGGCCTCGGCGGAAATGTCACATTTGATATCGTGGATGTAGTAGGAGAGTAGTATGTGCCAAGTACGAGCAAGCCCGACCAGAGTTTTTGGTGAATGTCCTGCTGGGCACCAGATCGGCGACGAAATCCTCATCGAGGGAATGGTTGTCCGTGCCCTCAAGGGGCCGCTTTGTTACGTCGCCCTGTCGGCTTTTACGTGCCAGGTCACGCAGATCAAGCGGGGCCGGGCAACCAACCATCTCTCCTGCCCCGGCTGTTGGTCCGATTCTGGTCAGGAAAACCGGGTGGTTTTTGTCCTGAGCAGCGAGGAAGCGTGGAGTCTATCGAAAAAGTACTCGGCCTACAATTGGGCCAGGCTCGATGGCCGGGCCACCGAGCAGTCCGAGTATCACTGCAGCCGCTGCTGGACATTGACCAAGGCCGGCGATTATGTCCAGGCTGAACGGGAGATCGAGCAGGCGATCAAACAGCTCAAGCCCGTTGACTGAACAAACTGGGGAGCGATCGATGAACGATCAAGACAAAACGAGAGCGCAACTGGTTAACGAACTGGCGCAGCGTTTCCAGGCCTTTCCGGATGTGGAAGCCGTAGCCATTGGAGGCTCTATGGCCCGGGGCGGTGGCGATCCACAGTCTGATATCGATCTGTACGTTTATACGCCGGTGGCGATCCCGCTCAGTGCACGGGAAGCACTGGTCGGTGAGATGCAGGCCTCCCAGGCGGATCTGAACTTGCAGTTCTGGGATCTGGGCGATGAATGGATCGATGCGGCGACGGGGATCGAGGTGGACGTGATCTATTGGGATCCGGCCTGGATCGAGGGTGTGCTGGATCGCGTCTGGCGGCAGCACCAGGCGAGTATGGGTTATACGACTTGCCACTGGTACACGGTGCGCCACTCGCACCTGCTGTACGACCGGTATGGGTGGTTCAGCAATCTGCAGCAGCAAAGCAAACAACCCTATCCAGAACCACTCCGGCTCGAGATCGTTGCCAAGAACCACGCTGTCTTGCGGCGCGTGATTCCCAGCTATGTCCACCAGATCGAAAAGGCCAGCCGGCGCGGAGATTGGGTCAGCGTGAACCACCGCGTGGCGGCGCTGTTGGCCAGTTACTTTGACGTGCTGTTTGCGCTGAACCGCGAACTGCATCCGGGGGAAAAGCGGCTGGTCGAATGGGCAGAGGCGCATTGCACGCGGCTGCCCGTGGCGATGTGCGGACAGATCGAGGCGGTGCTGCAGGCTGCGTCTGCAATCGATGGACGCCTGGTGTCGCAAGTAAATGCATTGTTGGATAGTCTGGATGCGTTGCTATGCCAGGAGGGGTTTGACCCGGCGACGTCCAGGCTATTGATCGACTGATTCGGACGAAATTTCCTAAACTTTCGAATGCCCTTTATGGGGAGCAAAAAATCGTTTAGCTTTATATGTCGGAATCAGTCGTGGTTCGAGATGCAGATTTCCCAAGTGGCAGTATGCTGCGTTTCCTGGGCTT
>JAFGJF010000413.1 GCA_016929205.1 Anaerolineae bacterium | reverse complement strand
TTTTTCCCATCTTGACGTACTTGAGATTTGTGCTAAGATAAATTATTTCGAGTCAGACATCTCGCGCCAAGGGGCCCGGTGCAACCCAGTTGCTAACCGGACCGAGCGTATATATTTACGCATACTATAAAAATCTATCCTGGAGGGAGTGAAATGAAAGCCGTTCAATTGATAGAAATCGGGCAGCCGCTGCGGATGCGTGACGATGTACCCATCCCTGAACCCGATGTAAGCGACGTCCTGGTACGCGTCATAGCTGCCGGAATCTGCCATTCCGATGCACATTACCGCGCCGGCACTTCTCCTGTAGCCTTTACACCACTCACACTGGGGCATGAAGTCGCAGGCGTGGTCGAGCGGGTAGGCAACCAAGTAACACAGTTTCGCTCCGGGGATAGAGTAAGCGTGCACTATATGGTAACCTGCGGGGAGTGCACTTTTTGTGCCAGGGGCAGCGAGCAGTTTTGTGTCAAGGGGCAGATGATCGGCAAACACCGTCATGGCGGTTACGCAGAGTACATTCTCGTGCCTGCACGTAGCCTTGTTCTTTTGCCTCCAGAGGTAACATTTGAGCACGGTGCGGTAATGATGTGCTCCACGTCGACTTCATTCCATGCTTTGCGCAAAGGCAAACTCCAGGTTGGCGAACGCGTCGCCGTTTTTGGTGCCGGCGGCTTGGGCATGTCGGCAATCCAGTTAGCCAAAGCAATGGGCGCACTCGACGTCTACGCCATCGATATCAACCCAGCCAAGCTGGCTGTCGCCACACAGTATGGGGCGATCCCGGTCAATGCCTCACAAAACGACCCTGTAACCCAGATCCTCGATCTGACCCACGGCAAAGGGGTTGATGTTGCGCTGGAACTAATCGGCCTATCCCTGACGATGAAACAGGCCGTTCAATGCTTAAGCATCCAAGGACGTGCAGTCATGGTCGGTATTGGCAACAAACCGCTCGAGATAGACATCTATACCGAATTGTTAGGTAAAGAAGCCGAAATCGTTGGCGCGTCCGACCACTTGCTGATCGAACTACCACAAATACTCGAATTTGCCCGCCGGGGTTGGCTCAGTTTTGAGCACGTCGTCACCCAAACCGTCCCGCTCGACGCCGGCTCAATTAACGGTGTTCTTGATGCCCTGGACGAGTTCCGTGGCGATGTGCGGACCGTTATCGTACCGTAAACGCCAATGATAACCGATCAAGATCGTTAGGCTCGACACGACTGAAAAAACGCCCGGCGTAGGAAAGCAGATATGCCGGGCGCTTGATCGCTCCGCTAGCCTTAGGCCAGATGATGTACTAGCTCGCGACTTGTACCCGGTTTCTGCCGCTCGCCTTTGCCTGGCCGACTGCCTTGTAGACATGCTCTATCATGTCAACGGGCATATCACCTGCCCGGTACGCGATCAGGCCAAGACTGATCGTGACACGCCCTGCCTCGGGAAACACATGATTTTCGACAGCGCTTCGAATTGTCTCTGCCATCGTTTCTGTTTCAGCTAATGCCATCCCGGGAGCCACAATGGCGTATTCTTCGCCTCCGCACCGGACAAAAGTATCTTGCTTCCTAATATGCTGTGGCACTATCCGCGCCAGGTCGGCCAAAACTTGATCACCCACACTGTGTCCATACATTTCATTCACTTTTCTGAATTCGTCGACATCGAGCAAGATCAGAGACAACGAATGGCCGTCCCTGTCTGCCGTCGCCGATGCCTGAGTGAGGAGCTGTTCGAGCTCTTCTCTCACCTGCTGAGGCTCTGTCCGTTTCATTTTGCTTTTTCCTTTCATCTGTGTGCTCATCCGGGCTGATTTCAGAATGCCTCTTGAGCCATTTGAATATAGAGATTCTCTACGTTTTGTTGTATAATAAGAGCATCAGAACCTCTATCTGTGCTTATAGTTTAGCAAATGATCGTACCACGATCGTTGCCGGAAGCGGCACGAAAGCGTTGCAAAAACGTCCGGCAAACGTCCAATCTTTAAAGGGTTTTTGATATGTCGCGTCTATCTGTATTCCTGTTCGGGCCGCCTCGCATTGAGCGCGATGGTGCATCGATCCAGGTTCATCGTCGCAAGGCCATCGCCCTCATCACTTACCTGGCAGTGACACGGCGCAATCATAGCCGTGATGCGCTGGCGACCTTGCTCTGGCCGGAATACGATCAGCGTGAGGCACGCGCCGGTCTGCGCCGTGCCCTTGCGGCACTCAGAAAAGCCTTGGGCAAAGGCTGGATAGAGGCCGATCGAGAGGTAGCGGGTCTCTCACACGACATTGACATCTGGGTGGATGTGCACGCATTTCAGGATCGACTAACAGCGAGCAGAGCCCACGATCACCCACGAGGCCACGTGTGCCTAGATTGCCTTTCCCTATTATCCGAGGCAGTCTCGCTCTACAGTGATGAGTTTCTTGCCGGTTTTACCTTGCCCGACAGCCCCAACTTTGATGAATGGCAGCGCTACCAGGCCCAGAGCCTACGCAGTAATTTGACCAGCGCACTTGAGTGCCTGGCACGTGGATACTGTGAGCAAGGCAAAACCGATCAAGCCATCACTTGTGCCCGGCGTTGGGCGGCATTGGATCCATTGTGCGAATCGGCCCATCGCTGCTTGATGCGCCTGTACGCACAATCCGAACAAAAGGCCGCCGCATTGTGGCAGTATCAAGAATGTGAACGGATGCTTCAGACTGAACTGGGCATAGCGCCAGAAAAGGAGACCGTCCAGCTTTACCGGGCCATCTTGGAAAACCAGGAGAAAACAAAAGTCTCTTTTCCTATGCCTTCTGATGAACGCAAGGGGGATAATCTGTCCATCTCTCTGGTTCCCTTTGTGGGGCGAGAAAGAGAAATAACTGCCATTCAAAAACGACTTCACGACCCAGACTGCCGATTACTAACCCTGGTTGGTCCTGGAGGAATTGGCAAAACGCGCCTGGCTTTGGAAGCGGCGAGAAAGCAACGAGATGCCTTTGCCCATGGTGTCTACTTTGTTCCCCTGGCCCCAATCCAATCTGCAAACGCGCTTGTGTCTACAATAGCCCATGTGCTTGGCTTTTCCCTTCGCAGGACAAGCGACCCACGGCAGCAGTTGCTCGATTACCTGTGCCAACGAAATCTTTTTCTTGTTCTGGACAACCTGGAACACTTGCTTGACTGTCCTCTCCCCACTTGCCAGAATGGCGCGGTCTTGGTAGCAGAGATACTCAAAGCGGCCCCAAAGGTCAAAATTCTAGCGACCTCGCGCGTCAGACTGAACGTAAACGGTGAATACCTGCTTGCTGTAGCAGGAATGAATTATCCTCAAAAAGAGTGGGAAAACGATCCTGCCCGGTACAGCGCCGTCGAGTTATTTATAGCCAGCGCAAACCGGGTGCGACCAAACCTGAAATTAACAATCGATGACCTGGTACGCGTCACTCAAATCTGTCACCTGGTGCAGGGCATGCCCCTGGGCATCCTGATGGCCGCTTCCTGGGCAAATGTATTCTCGTTGCAAGAAATCGCCGACGAGATCGAACAAAGCCTTGATTTTTTAGAGACCGCTTTGCGCGATCTACCTGCCGAAGGTGACCTAGGAGGCAGGCGGCACACTAGCATCCGTGCCGTTTTTGATCGCTCGTGGTGCCTGCTCAGCGAACGAGAGCGAGAGTTGTTTCAAGCATTGTCTGTTTTTCACGGTGGGTTTATTGGGCAGTCAGCTCGAAAAGTTGTAGGCTCTTCACTACACGAATTAATGGCGCTCATCGACAAATCACTCCTTCAACGTATACCGGGGAAACGATTTGAGATGCACGAACTTTTGCGTCGGTATGCGACCGACAAACTCAAAGGCGCACCAGCCATCCACAAACAGGTGTGCGATCAGCACAGCGTTTACTTTAGTACGATGCTGTATAGATCGGGTGTGGCCTATGTGGATAGCCCGCAGTGGCAAGCGGCAATGGCCGAGATGGACACAGAAATCGAGAATGCACGTGCTGCCTGGGAGTGGGCAGTAGAACAGGGTTATGTAGAGCAACTGGATCAGGCCATTGCAGCACTGTGTAGTTTTTACCACTGGCGACGACGTTACCAGGAAGGAGAAACTGCGTGTAAACTAGCAATAGATCGCCTATCAGCAAAAACGCTTGACGGGATAACATCCGCCAAATCCATAACTGCGAGTCGTGTTCTGGCTAAAGCTCTGGCTTGGCAAGGCCGTTACCATTTGAAATTAGGCAATATGCAACTTGCCCGCCAGTCTTTGGAACGAGGCATGGCATTGCTGGATGAGGCCGTGTTGGCCAAAGACGGCGTCTGGACAGAAGAAGCGCTTTCTCCCCTGCAGATGGGATATGTACTGAACCAGGCACATGCCACCAACCAGCCGGCCGCCCTGCTTTTAGGAGATATTGACAATTTTCGCCTAGTCAACAATACTTATGGGCATCAGACTGGGGATCTCGTGCTGGATGGCGTCGGCAGTTTGTTGAAACAAGGGGCTGGAAAATCTGGTCTGTTTGGACGCTGGGGCGGAGAAGAGTTTGTCATCTTGATGCCCAACACAGACGAACAAGCGGCCATCAAGATCGCCAACGAGATACGCCAGAGCGTGCACGATCAGACCTTTGAATCCAGTGATGGATGCCAGGTTCGAGTGACGATCAGCTTTGGTGTCGCGATCTGTCCTCGCGATGCCAAGGACCTGTTCACCTTGTTTGCTCTCGCAGATCATGCAGCATCCCTGGCCAAAAAAGCAGGCAAGGATAGGGTTTACCTGTATGATTAGGCTCCAAACGGACAGAATGCGTACGTTGGCATATGGGCAAAACGCTTGATGCCAAACTCAAGTTGTGCTTGTGCTGCCGGGCCAAGTGTCACCTGCAAATAACGTGAATTGAGTACAGTTTCCTCAATGCCCTCACCCGTTACCGTCGTAAATTCGTGTTCCGCAAAGCCTCCTGCTTGGACGATCACCGAGCGGCTTTGCAGGGGATCGGTATTGACCAAGGTCAGTGAGATCCCCTGTGGGTTGATCCCGTCGACCAAGGCAGCCACGTGCTGTGGCAAGCCGGGACGCCTTTGCTGCGGGTCAAAGTAACGCACGCTGGTATGCAGGATACCACCATGATAAACCGCCGCCGGCGTACCCATTGCCATTTGGATCAGTCCCTCCGGCACCACCGGATTGAGATCCTGCCAATGATGCACATCCCACGAATCGAGATTCCCCCAATCATCGTTGTCGATTTTGTCCAGGCGCTGATGGACACAAGCATACGTATCCTCCAACACCTGCTCGGGAAAATCGGGATTCTCACCGAGAATATACCCAAACCATCGCTCCGGCCAGAAATGACCAGTCTTGCCAAAGCGAGGCGGCGCTGTGTACCACGACGCCCGGTCTGGAAAACGCTCCTGGAAACGAGTCAAATCCTGTTCGTCACGGCTCAAGAAATAGAGATGGGCGTAATGCCTGGGTTGGAGCGGCCGATAATCGAACCAACCGGTATCTCCATAGCGAGACGGCACCGTGAGCACCCTCTCTTTCTCCCGGCGAAGCGACCACAACAAATCGACCTGTGAACGGTGCAGATCCAGCCAAGTTGGATCTCCGGTGAGCAGTGTCGCATTCATCCCGGCGATCAATGTCGATTCGAGAATGATCCAGGCACCATGCGGCTAGCGCCAACCATAATAACCGCCCCACCACTTGCCGTCCATCCGCTCGCCGATCTTGCCACTCGGACCGACGTTGTCAGGCATAATGCCCCCATTGCGCTGCGCACGCCCTTTCCAGGCATCCAAATAGCCCAGTACCCACTGCCGGTATTTCTCTCTGCCGGTATACAAATAGGCGCTGGTGATCAGGCTGGTTGCGTTGAGATTGAGCGGCACGTCGCCGGGCACCATACGTTCGTTCATCAACTTGAGGATCCGATCGAAAACCAGATCGTCGTTCCAGTCAAGAACGCCAAGCGGATCGTCCAGTTCGAAACCTGGCACATCCTCGTAAGGTGAAAGATAATTGGCCAGAATGGGGCGGTGCGTGATCCAGTCTTTCGCCGTCATCTCAAAACATGGTCCTCGGCTGCCAGTGATCGGTGAGCGAATCATCATAAATTCAGAATCCCAATTGGATGCCTCAGGATCCTCGCCAGTATACATAGCTGCAAACTGGAGCGTGCGCGTGCGGTCAATCATATGATCAGGATTCGCCATCCCCAGGTAATGTAAATAGGTATAACTCTCACCGTGGTGCATCCAGTCGTAATAGGCATCAAACTCGCGATAGACCTGGCCATACTGGGTAAACTGCCAGGTGATTGCATTCCACTCGCGACGTGCCAACTCGTGAACGTGCTCGCCACCGCCTAGAATGTAAAACAGCGGGAAAGAGACAAAACTCTCGTATCCATCATCAGAACCATCCATGCCAGGCCACATCTCACGCCAGATCAATGTGCCGTCCGGTCGAGTATAGCGCTCGACGAAATCGATGGCTGCGCGATTCATAACGCCAATCAATTCGCGTTGCATCACCGCCCAGCGAGGCGGCGTCTTGCGCCCAGATACGTATAGGGTCGGCACGGCATTGAGATTTTCTCTCGTCATATCTACAACGCCCTCCATTCTTCAAGCAGTTTCAGTTCTCGCTCACGCTCCATCCCTGCGCGCCACTCGTGACCGCCGGGTCTTGTCGTGAGCCAATCCAGCGTAACTTTGACCGTATCTTCTAGCGGTCGAAAGCGCAGGCCATCGGCAACCGCTTTACGATTGCTGTAAGTGAAAAAACCCGGGGCAATCAGTTCGGACTCGGGGATCCACAGCGGCATTTCGACCCACATCCCAACCTCTCGTTCGATCAGGAACGTGTCGCTAACCCAGGTAAACTGTGCGTCACTGCCACTGGCTAATTTGCATGCCTGCAAGACGTCTTTCATAGGCATCGGCCTGGAAACGGCATTGTACGCGCCCGTTTTGCCCGCTTCGATCAGATACACGATCCACTCGGCCAGATCGCGCACGTCGACAAACTGCACCACCCGCTCCGGGCGCCCAGGAGCCAGAACCTCACCTCCCTGCGCCACGCGATAGGGCCAGTACGAAAAACGATCGGTGCGGTCGTATGTGCCGACAATCAGGCCAGGACGCACCAACAACGCGCGTCCTGGCAGCGCTTTCTCAACCTCTTTTTCGCACAGTACTTTGAGCGGTCCATAGCTTTCACCGGTAACTTCTTCAGCCGTCTCATCTTCCATCGTCGCCAGGGGCGCACTTTCTTCCGCACCTGGATCCGACGGCTCTGCATAAGCCGACAATGAAGAAACAAACACGTATCGACCCACCGCATCGGCCAGCAGTTGCGCCGACTGCCGAACCACGCGCGGTACATAGCCGCAGGTATCGACCACG
>JAFGJF010000053.1 GCA_016929205.1 Anaerolineae bacterium | reverse complement strand
GGCGGCGTGTTCAGTTGGGAAGCGGCGGCCAAGTTGATCATGGCCGGCAGCCAGTGTGTGCAACTCGGTTCGTTCGCCTGCTGCCTGGGTCCAAGCGCCGTGGCCCGACTGATCGCCGATTTTTCCACGTGGATGGACGACGCAGGTTACCAGGACATAGATGCCCTGTGCGGGGAAGCGCTAAAGCTGCTCGCAATGCCACCCCAGGTGGCGGAAGAACGAAGAATGCGCCTGTCGATGGCCTACCAGGCAGCACAGCCGGACGCTGATCTGTGTACTGGCTGTGGACAGTGCCTGGACGTCTGCTGGTACGACGCGCTTTCGCTGCAAGATGGTCTGGCGGTGAAAAGCAAAGCCTGTGTCGGATGTGGATATTGTTTCCACGTCTGCCCTGCTGGGGCGCTGGAGGTGCCTGCCGGGGACATCCTGGCCTCGGTGTTTTCCAAATAACGAATAAAAGGATGATAATACATGGTTGATATCAAAACGCTCTTTTCTCGCCTGGATTTTACACATCCAGCGTTGGCCGAGGCGCGGTTGCGACTGGCAGCCGGTGACGAACCGGGCGCGCTGCGGGTCGTGATCGACCATTTTCGAACGCGTACCAGCCCAACCTATCTATTCGACGAGTCGGACATTGCCGCGTTCGATGATAAAGAGGTGATCCAAGAGGCCGATCAGATCTGCCAGCACGTTATTTTTGGCTATGCGTTGGGGCCGGTGATCGACTGGCACTTTAACCCTACGATCGATTCTTCTCGCGATCCAGAGTGGCTGTGGTCACTGGCGCGGCATAACTTTTGGGCCACGCTGGCCCGGGCCTATGCCCTGACCGGGGATGAAAAGTATGCCTGTGAGTTTGTCAGCCAGTTGAAGGATTTTGTCGCCAGTTGGCCGATGGCGCCGCATATGGCCGAAGCGGATTCGCACATGGCGTTTCCCGGCAACGCGTGGCGCTCGATTGAGGCGGGGATTCGCATCTATACCGTATGGTTGCCGGTGATGGTTTATTTTCGTCGCTCGCCTTCCTGGGATGACGAAGGATGGGTTTGTTTTTTGAACGCGCTTCACGATCATGCCGAGTTTTTATGCCCTCACTACAGCAATCACACCCACGCCAGCAATTGGCTGACTATGGAGAGCACATCGTTGTTTCAACTGGGCGTCATGTTTCCCGAGTTCAGGCGCGCGTCAGAGTGGAAACAGCTTGGGTACCGGCGGGTCATGCACGAGGTGCGTTACCAATTTGACCACCATGGCGTGCACATCGAGCGCACGCCGATCTATCACCTGGTTGCAGCAGGCGCGTTCTTGCAGGCTTTTCGTATCGCCACCCTCAATGATATCCCCGTGCCCCCGTACATGCTGCCTATCCTGGAAAAAAGTGCCGAGTACCTGATGCTGCTGCTCAAGCCTGACCTGTCACTGCCAATGGTTGGTGACGCGGATCGAAACACGCTGCTTGACCGCCGGGCAGATCCGTCATTGTACGAGGGTATGAATCTGACTACCGATCCGTGTGATATGAACGAGCTACGCGCCTTTTTCCGCACGATGGCCGATTTGACCGGTCGCGAGGATTTCCGGTACCTGGCAACATGCCGGCAAGAAGGTATGCCGCCCGCACAAAAAAACTATTCGCTGCCCGATCCGGGGTTTCACGTTCTGCGTACTGGCTGGCAGGATCAGGATTCTTATGCCCTGGTGACGGGGACGCAGTTGGAACGCGGAGAAAGCAGGGCACACTCGCATTTTGATGCCGGGCACCTGGAGCTTCAGGTCGAAGGGGAAGACGTGCTGGTCGACACCGGACGGTTTATCTATTCCAATAGTGCCTGGCACGATTGGCGCGATTATTTCTATTCCTCGCAGGCACACAATACGGTCGGTGTGGACAATCACAAAATGGGTGACGTTCCCGATACCAGTTCGCGGATTCGTTGCCTGCGCACGTTTTGCCACCGTTTTGAGCCCGGCCCCGACGTTGACCTGATCGAAGTGTCGCACAATGGTTATGCCTTTATGGAGCAGCCTGTTTTTCACCTGCGGCGGGTGATATGGTTCAAACCGGGTGTGTGGCTGATCGATGACGTGCTCACCGGCACGGGCAATCACACCTACAATCTGTCTTTTAACTTTGCGCCTCGGCGGTTAAGGGCCGATGACCGTGTCCCGGGCGCTTATATCTATCATGGCGATCGCGTCCGGATGAGCCTGCTGCCTTTGCTGCGGCAGGGCTTGCAGTCTCGCGTGCTGGAGGGATCGCTCGTGCCGAAAGGTGGCTGGGTCTCTTTTGGGTATGCAGTCAAGATCCCGGCCCCGCAGTTGATCTATACCCGGGTTGGTCCGGCACCGGCCCGCTTTCTCACGGCGCTCGTTCGGGAAGACAAGGGGGAGGTTCACCGGGAAGACGAGGGGGACGATTTGGCGATCGTGCTTGGGGTGAACAGTGGAAACAAGATCTGGCGCGTCACGTTCGGCGGCGAAACGCAGCAGTGGAGGGTCGGGTGGCAATGAAACTCCTTTGGGTGAATTTGCCTGGAGTCGATTTGAACCCAAAAAAGGCGCGCTACATTTGTAAAGATGCGCCCTTTGGTGGCCCAAGTTTTGTCAACGAGGGACTCTGACCTCGCGCCCACGCAAACCCAAACGATTCCAGGTGAGCGGGCGAGAGATGATGTGGGAGGATAAGCGAGGTGGCCAAAGGCAGCCGGGAGATGGCAGATACCACTCAGACGGCGTCTGTTCATCCTATCGATCGCCGTGCATTAGTGGCGCGGCATAACGTCGTGATCGACAGACCCGATCTATGCGGTGTAACTCACCCGCCCGGTGTAACTCACCCGCCCGGTGTAACTCAACCGCCCATGCCACTCAGTGTGGGCAATGGCGAGTTTGCCTTCACGGCAGACATAACCGGGCTGCAGACGTTTCCCGATGAGTACGAAAAAGGGATGCCGCTGGGCACGCATGCTCAGTGGGGCTGGCACAGTCTGCCAAATCCGGAAGGCTACCGGCTGGAAGATGTGCTGGAAAACTACAAGGTCGGCGAGCGCCAGGTGCCCTATGCCTCGGGGATCGGTCCCGGCGGATACACACCTGCCGCGTCCTGGCTACGTGCCAATCCGCACCGGCTGCATTTGGGACAGATCGGGTTACGATTGATCAAAGCGGACGGTTCGCCTGCCGGGATTGACGATCTGGCTCGCCCGCACCAGCTTTTAGATCTGTGGACCGGGCTGCTCAACAGCCGGTTCGAACTCGAAGGGCAGCCAGTCGAGGTACACACCGTGTGTCACCCGGCACGCGATCTGCTGGCAATACGCGTTGAATCGCCGCTGTTGGCATTGGGGCAGTTGGCGGTCATGCTGACCTTTCCCTACGGCAGTGACGCGTGGCGCAACGCAGCGGATTGGACGTGCCCGGATTGCCACACGACGCAGGCACACATCTCAGGCTGCCAAGCAGACCTGATCCGCGCACTGGACGAGAGTCGTTATTGTGTTCGCGTGGTATGTTCCGAGTCGGGAACGATACGGCATGTAGCCGATCACGCGTATGAAGTCTCGCGGCAAAATAGCGAGCCGCTGGATGTTGTTTTTGCCTTCTCGCCAACCGAGATTTCCGTGCCGCTGCCCGAGTTCCACGCTGTGCGCGAGGCGTCTGCGCGTCACTGGGAGCAGTTCTGGCGCAGTGGGGGGGCGATCGATCTGTCTGCGTGCAGCGATCCCCGTGCCGGTGAGCTCGAACGGCGGATTGTGCTCTCGCAGTACTTGACCGCAATCCAGTGTGCAGGGTCTATGCCGCCTCAGGAGACGGGGCTGGTCTGTAACAGTTGGTATGGCAAGGCGCATCTAGAGATGCACTGGTGGCACGCCGCGCACTTTGCGCTGTGGGGTCGGCTGCCCCTGTTGGAGCGCAGCCTGCCCTGGTACGAGGCGATCCTGCCGCTGGCTCGGGAGACTGCGGCCCGGCAGGGGTATCGGGGTGCGCGCTGGCCCAAGATGGTCGGTCCGGATGGGCACGACAGCCCGAGCAACGTGGGTGTGTTTTTGATCTGGCAGCAGCCACATCCGATCTATTTTGCCGAACTGTGCTACCGGGCCCATCCTGGACAAAAGACCCTGGAACGGTACCGGCAGATCGTCTTTGAGACCGCCGAATTTATGGCTTCCTATCCACTATGGGATCGTGCCACGCAGCGCTACGTGCTTGGGCCGGCTATGATCCCGGCGCAGGAAAGCTATGGACGCGACCGGGCGCGCAACCTGAATCCAACCTTTGAACTGGCTTACTGGCATTGGGCACTTGACACTGCACAGGCGTGGCGAGAGCGGCTGGGACTGGCGCGCCACCCGCAGTGGGAGCAAGTGATAAATCGACTCGCTCTGCCAACCGTTCGTGATGGGGTGTATACGGCAATTGAAACGCCGCCATATACCATTCCGCGCGACCATCCCTCGATGGTCGCCGCTCTGGGTGTGGTTCCCCCGACGCCGTTGATCGACCCGCAAATCATGCAGAGAACGCTCGATCGCGTTTTGCAAACGTGGGATTGGCCGACAACATGGGGGTGGGACTATCCCATGTTGGCCATGACCGCCGCCCGCCTCGGCCGGCCAGAACAGTCGGTGGATGCCTTGTTCATCGACGCGGTCAAGAATCGCTACCTGGCGAACGGGCATAACTACCAATCGTCGCGGCTGCCGCTCTACCTGCCGGGCAACGGTGGATTGCTCGCCGCAGCGGCGATGATGGCTGCCGGCTGGGATGGTTGTCCCGATCGCCCGTCACCGGGTTTTCCCGATGACGGGCAATGGCACGTGCGCTGGGAAGGGCTGAAGCGGATGCCGTGAACGGGCAGCAGAGCGTCCGATCGGCCTGGCGCCGGCAAATGAGTTCCGGCTAGAATCCCATCACCTCGGCAACGGGGTACTCGGGTTCGTAGCCGATCAAAGCACGCGCTTTGTCTATGCTGACCAGCGTCTCTCGCCCCTGGAGAGGATGTGTACGCTTGGTCACATCCGGGAAAAAGATCTGGACCAGCAGCTCCGAGTCAACGCCGGCGGCGTTCTCGCTGTCATTGACAAAGATGGGATGGCTGCCTTGATAATCGGCGGTGAGGCCTTTTTCGAGGGCCTGTGCCGAATCACGGGCATCGATGCTGGCCCAAAAGTTGCTGCGCCCAAAGCCGCCGAAAAGCAGGCCCAGGTCGCGGTCCTCACGCATAGCGCGCCAGCGCGCACGCATATCTACATCGGGGAAAAATCCGGCCCGGTCGGGACGGGTCGCGTCGTACTTGGCGACGGCCTGCTTGATCCGGGCTTGACGCTCATCTTCTGGCAGGGCCACAAATTCGTCAAATATTTCCCGGAAATGTTGTGAAAACATCCGCCAGCGATCCATACGTCCTTCGTGGACCTCGTACACGCCGGGAAGACGCAGGTTAATGCTCGAAATGCCCTCGCGCCGCCAGAAATAATCGGCAATGTCTTCGGTCACTTGCTTGGAAAACGAGTACGAGTCGGTTGTAAAGGTTGGATGCTGTTCGTCAATGGGAAAATACGCGATCTCGAACGGGACGAGACCATAGTTAAACCCCAGGGCGTTGATGGAGCTGGCACAAGAGATTTTTTTGATTCCTTCTTCTGCCGCTGCCTGGTAGACATTATAAGTGCCCGAACAGTTGATGCGAAAGACTTCCTGGCTGGGGCCACCGCCGGGAAAGGCAATCGCCGCCAGATGGACGATGCCTTCCATGCCCCGCACCTGCTCGTGCAAAGCGTCATAGCTGTTGACGTCGCACTGCACGTACTCGGCGCCGTCAAAGAAATGCTCGCCAAGACGCTCGTGATCGAGGTCGTCAAAAGCGCGCCGTCCGACAACCCGCAAATCGTGTCCATTTTGAACCAGCCGTTCGACTGCTGCGCGACCCACATTGCCGGTGCCGCCTGTCAATAGAATTTTCATCTCTTTTTACCCCACGTCTAGAATGTTTTTGCAAAGAGGTTATTCTAGCACCAAAACGGCATGGCCGCAAGAATGGCTGTTTGTATCTGTGTGTTCCAGCTGCTATATCCATCGCGACCGCGGGCGGGTGTCCGCGCGAAAATAGTGGACGATCTTTTCTCCGGGCCGGCTTTGGGCGTCGATGCGCTGGCGATCCTGGTCGTCGAGGTCGACATCGATCGCGCCCAGGTTGTCCACAAGCTGGGCGACGGTTCGCGGGCCGACGATGGGGCTGGCGATGCCGGGCTGGCGCATGCACCAGGCCAGCGATAGCTGGCTGATTGTGCATCTTTTTTGTGCGGCCATGTCATCCAACAGATCGATGAGGTCGAACGCTGCATCGACCATATGTTCACCCTGTGTCGCACTCACGCCGGTACGCAATCGCGCGTCTTCCGGCCCTGCCCCGTCCCGCCGGTATTTGCCGGCAAGAAATCCCTGGGCCAGCGGCGACCATGGGGTGACGGCAATGTCATAGCTGCGCGCCATGGGGATCAACTCGCGCTCGGCACGCCGGTCGAGCAGATTGTAAGCCGGTTGGCTGGCGACGGGACGGACCAGGCCCCACTCTTTGGCCGCCCAGAGGGCCTCGACGATGTGCCAGGCAGAAAAGTTGCTTGTGCCGACATAGCGTATTTTGCCCGCCCGGACCAGGTCGTCCAGCGCACGCAGGCTCTCGTCGATTGCCGTGTCGGCCTGGGGGGAATGAAAGATATAGAGGTCGATCGTGTCGGTATCCAGGCGGCGCAGCGATGCCTCACAGGCGGCGATGATGTGGCGGCGGCTGTTGCCTCCGGCATTCGGGTCGTCCCTGTCCATCTGCCCATGGAACTTGGTCGCGAGTACGATC
>JAFGJF010000052.1 GCA_016929205.1 Anaerolineae bacterium | reverse complement strand
ATGACAAAGACCGGCGGGGGGCAGGTCAGAGGTCGTGAGTATTTTTTTCTTAGGGGATCGCCCGCAAACGGTACCCCACGCCAGGCTCGGTAAAAATATACTCGGGGCGCGCGGCGTTCCGCTCGATCTTGTGCCGGAGGTTGCTGACATTCACCCGCAGGATGTGCATCTTCTGCTCCTGCTCGGTGTGCCACACTTCGCGCAACAGGTCGTGGTGGGTAAGAACCTTGCCGGCGTGCGTCACCAACGTCCGCAGCAGATCGTACTCGGTCGGGGTGAGCTTAACCCTGCGTCCCGCAACCATGACGGCCCGCCGGCTCAGATCGACGGCGAGATCGCCTACGGCAAACACCGGCTCGGTCTTGTAAAGACCGGCGCGACGGATCGCCACCCGCATCCGGGCCAGCAGCTCGCCTAGGCTGAAGGGCTTGGTCATATAGTCGTCCGCCCCGGCGTCCAGCGCGGCGATCTTGTCGGTCTCTCGCTCGTTCACCGATACGATAATAATCGGGATCTGCGACCACTCCCTCAGCAGCCGTGTGACCTCGATGCCATTCAGGTCCGGCAGGCCAAGATCCAGAAGGACCACGTCCGGCCGCTGCGTGCTGACGGCTGTCACCGCTGCCTGGCCTGTGGCGGCCTCGAACACCGTGTGGCCATGAGCCGTCAGCGAGATGCGCAGGTAGCGCCGGATGGCCGGTTCGTCGTCGACCACCAGCACGCGCACTCCGCCCCCGTTTGCTGCTCTCATCGCTCCCTCGCCCCAACCTCATCCTATCACCGTACGTGATAGGGCACGTCCGTCACCGTAATCCCCGGTTTGAACAGCAGCGCCAGCCGCAGCATCAGGGCAGCCTGGGTGTGAAGCAGGTTATGCCACCACCGGCGCGGCACGAACTGCGGCACAACGATGGTGATCAGTTCACCCGGTTGCCGCTGTGCGGCCAGGCTCTCAACATATCCTAGCAACGGCTCGACAAGCAGCCGGTAAGGGGAATCCAGGATCACCAACCGGACCCCGTCACCCCAGATCTCCCATTTGGCTTTGACCTTGTCCGACTCGGCCGGGTCCAGCGACACATGGACAGCCGTGACGTCATTCGACAATGCCCGCGCGTAGCGCAGCGCCTTCAGCGTCCCCTGGTGCACGCCGCTAATCGGCAAGATCACCCGGTGGCGTGGGGCAATAGCCGGCTCTGGCTGGTAGTTGTCGAGCGACAAGTGGGCTGCCAGGTCCTTGTAGTGGTGGTGGATCCTAAAGAATATGAATACCAGCGCCGGCATCAGCGCCACGACGATCCATGCTCCATCCCTGAACTTGGTGGCGGCAAAGATAAACATCACCACTGCTGTGCAGATAGCGCCAAAGCCGTTAATGACCATCTTGAGCTGCCAACCGGGCTCGTAGCGCAGTGTCGAGCCGCGCTCCTTGATCTCCTGGCCGGGGGCCAGGTGGCCGATCTTCCACCACCGGCGGGCCATGCCCGACTGCGACAGGGTGAACGACAGGAACACGCCGATGGCGTACAGCGGGATCAGCGCGGTAACGCTGGCCTGGAAGACGATGATCAACAGGCAGGCGATCGCCGCCAGCGCCATGATGCCCCGCGAGAAGACCAGTCGGCTGCCGCGGTAGGTGAGCTGCCGTGGCAGAAACCCATCCCCGGCTGCCAGCGCACTCAGTCGGGGAAAATCGGCAAACGACGTGTTCGCCGCCATGATCAGGATCAGCGTGGTGGCCGAGATGATAGCCAGGTACAGTGGGCCGCGCCCGGCGAAAATCGTTCGAGCCAACTGCGAGATCACCGTCTCCGCCTCGGACGGAATGGCGTGGATCGGGCTGGCCAGAAAGCTGATGCTCAGGAACAGTGTGCTCAGGATACCGGCCATCCAGATGAGTGTGATCCCGGCGTTGCGGCTGCGCGGCTCTCGGAAGGCAGTGATACCGTTTGAAATTGCTTCGATGCCGGTAAGAGCCGCCGTCCCACTTGAAAATGCATGCAAGATCAGAAAAGGTGTAATGGCCTGCACTAAATGGGCTGATTCCAGCGCCGGGGGATCGACCACCTGCCCCAATGTCCCCGTCAGGTAGCGAACCAACCCTGTCCCGACGGTCAGGAACATCATGCCGATGAAAAAGTAGGTCGGTAGGGCAAAAACAGCCCCCGATTCCTTGACTCCGCGCAGGTTGACCAGCATGATGAACATCACCATGCTCACCGAGATCCACACCCGATATGGAAACAGCTCGGGATAGGCCGATGTGATCTGGGCCACGCCCGAGGACATCGACACAGCTACCGTCAGTACATAGTCCGTCAGCAGCGCGGCTCCGGCGATCTGCGCCGGGAGTTCACCCAGGTTGTCGCGGGCAACAATATAAGCCCCCCCGCCACCAGGGTAGGCGTGGATCGTTTGCTCGTACGATATCGTCACGATCGCCAGCAGGGCGACGATCGCCATTGAAATGGGAAAGACGTTGCCGAACGCCCCTGTGCCGGCAGCCGCTAAGATGATCAAAATCTCCTGAGTGGCATAAGCTGTCGAAGACAACGCATCCGAGGCAAACGCTGCCAGCCCCACGATCTTGCGGATCGTCTGGTGCGGTGCATCAGCCGTAGGCAGCGGCCGGCCGATCAGCCACGTGCGCCACGAGCGAGGTGGAGCATAATCAGCCTCCACGTGCATAACCGCCGTGCCGGCTTTCTCTTCCAATGTCATGGTAGCCATACTATTCAAGTCGGTCTTACATGCCGGCCGGGCGCCTGGCAGCAGGCACCCGGCTGGCGATGACCCACATCTCCTTCTTCCAAACTATAGGACTTGATCCAAGTTCCAAGTATACTCCAAATCGGCTCAATAAGGCTTCAATAATAGGGGTAAAGAGGTCAAGAAACAGTCAACGGCCCCTACTCCGCTCTTGACCCGATTTTGAGCCCTTCACTTGCACCCTTGACGCACAATTGAACCGTTTCCTGCTATACTACCTATGCGATGGCCGCGAGGCCGTCGCGTTCTCAATGTCGCTTGGGAGAATCACAGGTTGGACATTCTGTACATTGGACTGGCAATCGTCTTCTTTGCCTCATCGTGGGGCCTGATCGCGCTGTGCGAGCGGTTGTCAGGAGGCGCTCGATGAATGCTGTCTACCTGATCGCCGGGCTGATCGCCCTGGCTTTGTTTGGCTACCTGGTTGTGGCCCTGCTCAAGCCGGAGATCTTCTGATGACCACCAACGGTTTCATACAGATCGGCCTGTACCTTATCCTTCTGCTGGCTCTGGTCAAGCCCCTGGGCTGGTACATGGCCAGCGTCTACCAGGGCGAGCCGATTGGGCTGGATCGCGTGCTCGGGCCAGTGGAGCGGTTCTTCTATCGCCTGGCCGGCGTGCGACCCGAACAGGAGATGGATTGGAAGCAGTATGCTGTGGTCGTGCTGCTGTTCAACGGGGCCGGCGTGCTGCTCCTGTACGCCCTGCAACGGCTGCAAGGTTGGCTGCTGCTTTATCAGGCAGGGCTAGGCTCGATGCCGCCGGACCTGGCTTTCAACACCGCCATGAGCTTTGTCACCAATACCAACTGGCAGAACTATAGCGGCGAGACGACGATGAGCTACTTGACGCAGATGCTGGGTCTGACCGCTCAGAATTTTATATCGGCGGCCACCGGCATGGCCGTCCTGGTGGCGCTTGTCCGCGGCCTGGCCCGCCACTCGGCTCGGACGATCGGCAACTTCTGGGTCGACCTGACCCGGACGACACTGTATATCCTGCTGCCGT
>JAFGJF010000412.1 GCA_016929205.1 Anaerolineae bacterium | reverse complement strand
GTACAATTCATCTTGTCGGCTCCTTGTGTGATTGGGCAACTGGTATTCTACCAGATTTCAAACAGGGAGCCGATTTTATATTTTGTCGCGCTGGCCGCAAAGGGCCAATTTCCCTTCTACTCCATTTGAATAGATTCTCTTCTCGCTATCTTTATTTGTTCTAGAATGATGACAATTACTCTCAACTATGCTGTGTTTCCTCTATCCCCAAGTCCCAAACCCGTAACGCTCTCAGCAGGTTGACTAAAGAGACGACTCGCACAGATCGGGATGGAGGCGATATGAACGAAAGCTTTGAGAAATTGATCGAGCGTTTGGATGAACGGTTCCAAGAACTCAAGTCTATGCAACTTGTCAATGTAGCCAAGCTCCCACGCGAGATGCCCTTGTCAGGCATATACGTATTTTACGAGGATGAGTGTCCTCTCTACGTAGGTCGAAGTGGCCGTATTCGCCAGCGGCTTCAGCAGCATTGCCGCCCTAGCTCGGGACACAACAGCGCACCGTTTGCTTTTCGCCTGGCCCGTGAGGCAACCGGAAAAACTGAAGCCAGTTATGGATCAACAGGATCTCGTGCTGAACTCGAACGAGATCCTGTTTTTACGGATGCCTTTACGGCGGCAAAAGCGCGGGTTCGCCGGATGCAGGTCCGTTTTGTAGAAGAATCAGAGCTGCTAGAGCAAACCTTGCTGGAGATATATGCCGCTGTGGCTCTGGGTACACGCTACAATGATTTTGGGACACATTGATGGCTGGACTCAGTAATCTTTGCATGCAGGAGCCAGAAATGATTCCGTTGACTAACGGTCTTCAGTTGACTCCACTTGAAGACTTGCTGACTCAAGTCAGCAAGTATCAGACTTTTCAGGAACACGTACTGGGTGAGTTGCAGGCTTGTCAGGTATGATTCACTCGTTCCTGGTTCGCTCCAGATTTCAAGATACGCGGAAATTTGCCAAGAAAATCGCAGAATAAAAGAAGGCCGTCTCGCAGAGATGGCCCTGAATCATCTGTAGAGTAAACGACTCTTCTTTCACGGATCGAGGTCCCAAACCCCAAAGTAAACAACTTTCCCGAAACTAAACAGCTTTAATCCGCCGGATCAGCTAATTCTTCCACCGGGGACACATCTTTTTCGCAATCGGGGCGTTGGTCAAATTGCGTTCCCCGGTGCCGTCGGATTTGGCGACAAAGACGTCGGCGTTGGCGCCGCTGACCAGCTTGAGATAGTAAACGACCGATCCGTCGGGCGCAAACTGGGTCGGCCACTCGCGGTAGGTGTTGGGGATGACGACGTTGTAGCCGTCCCGGTCGACGTTGGCCCGGCAGATGCCCATGTCCAGGTCGCGGAACAAAAAGTGGCTGCTGTCCGGGGCCCAGGCGATGCCGCCGGTGATATCCAGCCGGCCGATGTAAAAGGAGCGGAGCTGCTTGGTGCTGGTGTTCAGAGTGACGGCGTAATTGGATCCGCCGACGTTGGCGGTATTGGCCTTGTACTGGCCGTTGGGCGCCTCGCACGAGCCGACGGTGCCGGCGACGAGGCAGATGCCGATTGGTTTCAAATTGACCGTCTTGCCGTCGAGGGTGCGGGCGGCGGTGCTGTTTTCAGCGCAGGTCGAGTTGGCCAGGTTGGTCTTGCCGATTTCGACCATGTTGCTCCAGCCGGGGTCGGTCGAATAGAGGTAATAGGTGTCGCCGTCCTGCACGGTAAAGATGATCCGGCCGACCTCGCCGCCGCTGCCGGTGCCTGTTGCGGGCGTCTTGCCGGGGGCAGGTGTGCTCTCTGCCTCTTGATCCCCTTCGGGTTCCCAAAAAGCAACGTTGTCGAAATAGATCTGGCCGGTCTTGGGGCCGTCTACGCGGTCGACGAGGATGCCGTTAAAGCGGATCGGATAGTCTATGATCCCGTTGTCGTCCGGGCCGTACACGCGCGAGGTGGGCCATTCACGGGCCGGATCGATCATGCCTCTCATCTTTTCCCACCCGGTTTGCCAGACCCGGCCCATGGCGATCTGCCACACCTCACCCTTGGCATCCTGGATCCAGACGTTAAAAAAGTGTCCCGAGCCATCGCCGTACACCCAGGTGGTGATCAGATTCGGCTTGCCGCCGACGGCCGTCTTTTGTTCAAAGATCACCAGGTCGTTGTCCGACGAGGCGTTGGTAAAATCGTAGCTCAGTTTGCCTGCGTACGTGCCGGACTTGACCTGCTCGGTGGTCTGGGTAAAGGTGCCGTTCGGCTCGTCGCCGCGCCGCCACGCGCCAAAATTTTCAAAGGTGATCAAGACACCCTCTTCACCCTGCTCCGCCGCCGGGGTCGGCGCTCTGGTCGGTGCTTTGGTTGGCGCCGGGGTCGCGGCCTGTGCCGGCGTCGGGCTGGCGGTCGGGGTGAGCGTGGGCGGCAGCGTCGGCGATGGCGTTTCGGTCGGCACCTCCGTCGGGATCTCGGTCGGGATGGCCGTCGGCGTCGGGGTCGGATCGACGACCTCGATTTCGATCGTCCTGCTCGTTTTTTGATCGGCCCGGCCGTAGGCGGTCAGCACCAGGGTGCTCGTTTTATCCAGGCTGATCGACAGCGTTTTCTCGGCCGGCAAAGCGGTGTATTCGACCTTATAGTTGACGCTGATCTCGATTCTGTCCACCGGGCCGGTGACCTGCCACGACAGCTCGACCTCCTGGCCTCGAACCTGTTCGGGCGGCGTGGCCTGGAAATAGGCAATCTCGGGCGCGCCCGGCGCCGGGTTGACGATCACCTGCCGGGTCTCGCTCGTGCCATCGGGGAGGATCAACTCGTACGTTGTCGTCTCGGATGGTTCGTCGTTGACGATGCCGCTGGACGGCGCGCCCTGGCGGACGTTGGGCTTGATGTCGACCGAGTCGACGCCGGAAACCCGCCACTCGATGGACACGCTGTCACCCTGGGTGATCTCGGCCGGGCTGACGGTAAAGGAATCGATCCTGGGTTGGGGGCTAGGCGTGGCGCTGGGCCGCGCGGCCACGGCGGTGGCGGTGAGATCGACCGGGCGCGGGCCCAGCACGCGCGGCAGCAGCAGGATGGCGGCGATACTGCCGCCGACGACCAGCAGGGCGACGACGATCAGCACCGGCCAAATCCACCCGGCCTTCTTTTTGGGAGCGGCGACCGGCGGCGGCGTCTGCGGGTAGGCCGCGCCCTGGGGCTGCCCGTACCCATATCCGGGTGACGGCGTCTGCGGGTAGGGCTGCATACCCGGTGGCGGCGTCTGCGGGTAGGCCACGCCTCCGGACGGCGTCTGCGGGTAGGGCTGCATGCCCGGCGGCGGGGTCTGGGGGTAGGGCTGCACGCCGCCTGGCGGGGTCTGCGAGACGACCGTCGCGGCCTGCTGGTAGGGGGCCATCGGCTCCATGGGCGGCATGATCATGGTTTCGGGCCGGAAAATGGCCGTTTCCAGGTCGGCGACCACGTCGCCCGACCAGTCGTACCGTTCGTCGGGGTTCTTGGCCATGGCCTTGCGCACGACGGCCTCGATCTCGCGCGAGATGGCGCGATTGGGGGCCGACATGGCCGGCGGCTCGTCCATAATGTGGGCCATCAGGATCGCGTGCGGCGTGGGCTTGGCAAAAGGCACGTTGCCGGTAAACATGTGGTATAGCATCACTCCAAACGAATAAATGTCGGTGCGATGATCGATCGCGTCACCCCGGGCCTGTTCGGGGGACATATAGTCCGCCGTGCCCATGATGAACCCCGTCCGCGTCAGGCGGCTGCCGCTCGCGGCCCGCACCAGGCCAAAGTCCATCAGGGTGATGCGATCGGCCTGGTCGGGATTGATCATGATGTTGCTGGGCTTGATGTCGCGGTGGATAAAGCCCTTGCTGTGGGCATAATCGAGCGCGGCGGCAATCTGCCGGGCGATGTTCAGGATCCGTTCGGGCGACAAGAGCTGGTTTTCGGCGAGCAGTTCGGCCAGGGTCATGCCCTCGACGTATTCCATCACGATATAGTGGATCTCGTCCTGGCTGCTCACGTCGTGGATGGTGATCACGTTGGGGTGGTGAATGGCCGCCGCGGACTGGGCCTCGCGCAGGAATCGTTTGACCAGGTCCATATCCTCAGCCAAGGCGGGCGAGAGCACCTTGATCGCCACGTCGCGGTGCAGACTGGGCTGGTAGGCCTTGTAGACGGTGGCCATGCCACCTTTACCCAGTTCCTGGGTGATTTCAAATTGTCCTAGTGTTTGTCCAACCAGGTCCATGGTGAGAACCTTTCTACTCTACTGGCCCAAACCTTGATCGCTCAAATGTCTGAGCCCGTCATTGTCGGGATCGATCCCGGCCCCCCCCGGTTGTGTGATGAAAATCGGCACGTATGGAAACGCGCCCTACCAGAGCTTTGGCTCCAGAGCCGGTCTTGGGACGGTGTTTAGGGTGTTTGGAAACGAATCGATCCATCCCGTCCCTTGACGATTGCAAAATCGGCGTCGAGCGCGCAGCGAAAACCGAGCACGTCCATCGCGCCGTTGTATTCATAGCTGACCCGGATCGATGGATCGGCGTCCCCGGCGGGGTGCGACCAGGCACCGCCCCGGATCACGCGTTTCTTGTTGGGCACATCCCACTCTTGCACCCATTCCCACACGTTTCCGGCCATGTCGCACAGGCCGTAGGGGCTGTTGCCCTGCGGATACTGGCACACGGGCGCGGTTCGCGCGTAGCCATCGTCGTCGCCGCGTGCGCCCCATTCGCATTGTGCGTCACAATAGTTCATGTAGGCGCCAGAGGGCGCTTTATCGCCCCAGGGATAGGTCCGGCCGTCCGTGCCGCGCGCGGCCAGCTCCCATTCTGCCTCGGTCGGCAGCCGTTTTCCCGCCCACTCGCAATACGCCGCCGCATCGTCCCAACTGACCAGGATCACCGGGTAATCGTCGAGACCGTCGATCGACGTTCCCCTGCCACGCGGTGAATACCAGAACCAGCTCCACATCTGGACGATCGCCTGCGGCGTCCACCGCCAGCCCCGCTTCAATTCTTCGGGACGAGTGACGTGTCCGGTCTGTTCCACAAAGACGCTAAACTGAGCATTGGTCACTTCTGTGCGGTCGATCCAAAAGGCGTCGATTGTGGCAGACGCTGCGCTCGATCCCTGGCTGCCCGGCGCTCGAGCCGCAGGCACGTAAACGATGGTGCTGCCATCCGCCGGCCAGGCGATCGTGTCGCCCGGATCGGGGGTCGTCATCGGCGTCGGTGTCGGCGTCGGGGTGACGGTGGGTGTGGGCGTGACGGTTGGGGTCTGAGTTGGCGTCTGGGTGAGCGTCGGCGTCGCCGTAGGGGTAGGGTCGATGACCTGGAGCTCGATCGGCTCGCTGGTGCGCATCTCGCCATGATAGGCGGTCAGAATGAACATCGTCTTTTGGTCGACACGCACGGACAGCTTGCCTTCGGCCGGCAGGGCCGACATGGTCTGAAAATTGGCGCTGATTTCGACGTCGGTGACCTCACCTTCGATGCGCCACGACAGCTCGACCTCGGTGCCGCGAACGGCCTGCTGCGGCACAACCTCAAAAAAGACGATCTGGGGTGCGGTGGGGGCCGGTTTGACGGTGACGAATTTGACCTTGCGCGCGCCATTGGGCAAGATCAACTCGTAGGTCGTGTCCTCGGCCGGTTTGTGCTGTATGCTGCCGCTGGGCAAAGCGTTATCCTCGATGCCGGGCCCGATGACGACGAAACTGGCGCCCGACACTTCCCACTGGATGGTCACACTTTCGCCCTGGATGATCTCGGACGGGCTGACGTCAAAGCGGTGGATGACAAGCGCCGGGCTGGGCGGTGTGAGCAGGGCGATGACCTGCGGCCCGAGCGTCGGCCAGAGGGCAATGGTGGCGGCAGCCAGGGCGACCAGCAGGGCCATTCCAACCAGGCATCCCCAGCTGCGCTTGCGCGCCGGGACGGTTTTGATGATCGGCGGCGGGATGGCGCGGCCCGGGGCATCGGCGGCGGCTGACGGCATCGGCGGCGGCGTGTTGATCAGACCACCACGCCGCATCGCACCTGCCGGCGGCGTGAGAGGTTGATTGGATGCCACCGGCGCCAAGGGTACCTGTTCTGATCCCACGTCCATACCGGCGAGGGGGGCAATGCGTTCGGGCGTTACGACCGCCGTGTGCAGATCGTAGGCCAGGTCTCCGGCCCATTCGTATCGCTGGCGCGGTTCTTTGGACATCGCCTTGTGGACGACGGCCTGGATGGCCGGCAGCGAGGGATGGTCGGGGAACGGCATCTCGGGCGGGTTCTCCATAATATGGGCCACCAGAATTGAGTGCGGCGTGGGTTTGGGAAAAGGCACGCTTCCGGTAAGCATGTGGTACACAGTGACACCGAGGGAATAGATGTCGGTGCGGTGATCGATCACGTCGCCCTTGGCCTGTTCGGGAGACATGTAATCCGGCGTGCCAACAATGATGCCCGTGCGGGTGAGTTTGCTCCCGTCCCGGGTCTGTACCAGGCCAAAGTCCATCAAGGTCACGCGGTCGTTTTCCTGCGCGTTGACCATAATGTTGCTGGGCTTGATGTCGCGGTGGATAAACCCTTTGCTGTGGGCATAGTCCAGGGCGTTGGCGATCTGGTCGATGACGTGCAGGGTGCGTTCGATCGACAGGCCGCGCCCCGGTTTCAGCAACTCGGACAGTGTCTCACCTTCCAGGTATTCCATCACGATAAAGTGAACGTCGTCCTCGCTGTCGACGTCAAAGATGCGCACCACATTGGGGTGGTGGATCGCGGCTGCCGAGCGAGCCTCGCGCAAAAAGCGCTTGACCAGATCGATATCTCGGCCAAGCTCTGGAAAGAGCACCTTGAGCGCGACGTGGCGCTGCAAATTGGGCTGGTAGGCCTTGTAAACCGTGCCCATGCCGCCCTGTCCCAATGCCTGGACGATTTCAAATTGTCCCAGTGTTTTGCCGACTAGATCCATTCGAATTCTCAGCCTGTTGTTAGAACGATCGTTTGATGAAAACCAGGAAACCGGGCTTGCGGTCCGAGCAAGCCCAGTTTCGCTTCCCGATGCACCACCGGATCGGGTTTTACCGTTTTACGGACCAGCGGCGCGATCCATCCATGTGGATCGCGCCCCATAATCAAGTATAGCACGACACTGCCAGAAGGCAAATTATTTGACAGCTTGCCAGATGGTCCAGTTGTCAAACGTGGCCCGGGCGGGCGGATTGCTATATGCCGTGACCACGGGCACGGTCTGTCCCTCGGACAGATCGTCGTCGCTGAATTCATAGACGAACTGGTCGTTGACGTACAGCGTGTACGTGCCCTGGTAGCCGATCAACCGGATGTGATTCACCAGCCCGGTGCCCTTGATCGCGTCGGAGGGCGTCCAGCCGACGAGCTCGGTCCATTCGCCGTCCACTTTTTTGCCAAATGTGAAACTGCTGTTGCCATTGATGTCCAGTTCGTAACGATTGTCCGAATCCTGGTAGGCGAACAAAGCGCCATAGGCATTGTATTTGTCGCCTTCGACCAGGGCGGCATCGAACTCGAGGATAAAATCGCCAACGTCCTGGCCGATTTTGTTCCAGGCCATCCAATTCTCTTTCAGGACTTCGATCGAGTAGGCCTCATTCTCGATCATATAGATGGTGTCGGCCGATTCGCTTATCTCCCACTCGTCTCCGGGATCGCTAAAATCCACCTGGTAGATCAGATCGCCGGCAGTGATGCTCGGCGTCGGCGTGGGCGAAGGGGTGAACGTCGCCGTTGGCGTGGGGCTGGGCGTGGCCGTTGAGGTATGGATCGGCGTCGGGGTATTGGCCGGCGTCGGCGTGGGCAGTAAGGCCGGCACGATGACAAAGATGCTGCACAGAACCAGGCATCCCAGGAGCACCAGGGCCGCGACGACCACCAGGATCCACGTCCAGGGAGACCGTTTTTTGGCCGGCGACTGGGGCAGCGTTCCGGCGACGGGTGAGTCATAGACAAGAGATGGCGCGGCCTGGGTGACATCGTGACCGCATTCGCCACAAAATCGCTCACCGGGCAGCAACGTCGCCCCACAGTGGGGGCATTTTTGGATTTCGCCTACCGGCACGCCGCATTGAGGACAAAACTGCTCGCCTGCCGGGATTTCGGATGCACAATTTGAACAACGCATAGTCTACCTCTCTTTTTGTAATATAAAACCGCACTGGCCGCAGAATTTGCGCCGTGCCGGATTGCTGTGTCCACATTGGGGACAGGATACGGTGGGATCTGCCGGTTTTTCTCTCGGCGCGCCGCACAGGCCGCAGAATTTACGCCCAACGGGCACCGGTGTCTGGCAGCGCCAGCAAAGCCAGGTTTGGATGGCCGCCCCACACTTGCCACAGAACTTGTGGCCCATCGGGGTGAGCGTACCACAGCGAGGACACTCGACAAGTATTTTGTTCTGGACCGATGCGATCAGGTCGTTCACGTCGCGATAGCCGTCCAGTTGATCGTCGACCTGATCCAAGCATTCGAGCGCTTGTTCCCACTCTTCCAGGGCTATGTGGGCCTTGGCCTGGCTGTAGGACCTTGCCATCTGGGCCTCGCTCTCGAGTTCGCGATCGGTTCGCTGCAAGAGCGCCTGGACGTTTTTATAGGCCGGTTCCAAGACCTCGATCTGGCGCAGCGTCGTCTGGGCTTCAGCCCAGTGCCGTTCCGACATGGATTCCAGGCCCTGGTTGTAGAGGTCGTAAAGGCGCTTTTGGGCGGCAAACAGGGCGTCTACGTCTCTAAAGTCGATGCGCATTCCATGCAGGCGGCCAAGCAGATCGTAAGCCCGATCCCACTGCTGGGCGTTCAATGCCTCTTGTGCCTGGTCGTACAGCCGCTGCAAGTTTTGCCGTTCTGCCTTTTCCATCTGGATCGTGCCCAACAGGGCGCGCACGTCTCGATAGCCCGGGGCCTCGTTTTCCAGCCCGGTGAGGATGGCCTGGGCCTGATCCAGGCTTTGTTGTTCCATCCACTGCTGGGCGCGGTTGTAGCGCTGCAGCAAATCCTGGTGTTTCTTGGCCTCGGCCAGCTTGATCTGGGCGTCATCGAACTGCGGATCGTCGTTTCCGACCTGTTCAAGCAGCGGAATGGCGGCGGCCCAGTTTTCGTCGTCAAAGAGTTCACACCCTCTTTCATAGGACGTCGGTGGTGCCTGCTCGTCGTCGATCACGTCTTGACGCAGGCGGTCGAAGGATGGCTCGGTGCTGTCCCTGGCGATGACCGAGCCGACAATATCCTTAAAGTCTTCTAGCAGGCGATCCGGCCGTTTGATCTGCCCGCTCTGGTAGCTCAGATACTCGATGTCTCGATCGCGCTCGCTTTCGTTCAAAAAGAGCACGTCGTTTTGCCAGGCGATGACCAGCGGGTGCAGGCTCAAAACGGGCACGTTTTCGCCGCGTTTGCACAGATAAAGCTGCTCTTCCACCCGGTACTCGTCCTTGTTGGCGGTGATGTATGCTTCTTTGAGCCGCGAGGGCGGTGTGCTGCCCATAAAACTGACCAGTTCGTGGGTATAGTTGCCGCGCCGCACGCGCACTTCTTCGACATACACCAGCCGGTATTCCTGTAGAAAGCTCAGTTGGCCCAGCATTTCCTCCATAGCCGCAAACAGGGGATCGTTCATTTGCTCGCAGTGGTAGCGAGTGATTGCTCCGTGGCCGATGGTCTTGTTGCGATAGTTGATCAGCACATCACAGAACTGGCGAACGGACAGCGACGTCGTCGCGCTGTCGTGGCGGTTTTGCGTGTAATTGACGATCAGATTATACGCGTCGGCCATCGCCGGGCGGTCCCGGCGCTTTTTGTTATAGGCATCGGACAGGTCTTCGATCAGCATCTCGGTCTGGCGGTTGGCCCGCTGGTATGCGCTCAGCACCTCGCGCAAAAAACCATTCCACTGCCCCAAGGAGGGCCTGAACAGGCCTTGTAACGTGCGTTTGACGAGCGGATCTTCCAGTTTATCGTTCAGGTACTGGGCAACGGCGATCGATGACAGGAATTTCAACGTGACTTCGAACAGCCTGATGCGCTGGTCGTGTGCGCCCACCGCCTCTCGCGCGTTATCGGCATTGTGATAAGTGAGGGCGATTGGATACGGATATTGGTACAGGATCTCGGCTTTGACGTTCATGGCATCCTTTTTAGACATCCTTTGTCATGGCTCTTGCTCGCTCTTCCAGTTCAACGTTTTGCAGTCTCTGGGCCAGCGCGATGACCCGCTCCAGACATGTGTTCATCTGTGCGCTGTCGCCCACGGCGCGATAATAGTGTGCCTGTTCGAGGGCGGTCTGGGCACGATCGATGTCTTCGCCTTGTTCCTCTTTGGCCACGGCCCGGTCGAGGTCGTCGCGCGCCCGCGCCAGATCTCCGCTCAAGCGCGCCAGGCGCGCCGTTGTGCGGTACAGCTCTCCTTCGGCCCACGTGCCGGACAACAGATCCCGCGCCAACTCACACTCGTTTGCGGCGAGGTCGATCTGGCCCCGGTCGAGGGCCAGGTTTGCCTGAAACAAGTGGACAAAGCCCAGGCTACGCTGGCGCACGTCGGCGTCGGGGATGCGTTCGGCCAGGACCAACGCGTCGGCAAATCGTTTTTCTGCCAGGTCGACTTTTTTTTGCAGGCGGCGTATTTCGCCAATCATGTTGGTCCATTGCTGGATCCAGGCAATATTGGCCTCAAACTCTTGCGCCAGGAGATCGATGTCTTTTTGCAGGTGTTCGGCTGCCGGTTCAAACCGCCACTGACGAGAATACATCCGCCCCAACCCGCCGTAGGTCATAGCCAGGCCGGTCTTGTCGCCGAGGCGCTCCTTGATGCGCGCCGAAGCGTGAAACGCCGCTTCCGCCTCTTGCCAGCGGTTTTGGCGCACCAGGGTTTCAGCCAGTGTATTCTGAATGCGGGATGCCTGGGCCGGTTGCTTGGTTCGCGTGTCGACGATCTCTAGCGCCCGGTTGAGCATGTCGACCGACTCGGGTTTGTTTTGCCAGGCATAACACAATCCCAGGTAGTGATAGCCCTGGGCGAGCACGGCATAGTCATTTTCGGATTGGGCCAGTTCGATGCCTTGCTGTAGACAGTGTTCGGCCTGCGTCCAGCGGTATTGCAGGCGATGCAAGTTGCCCAACTCGATCGTCGCCGAGGCGCGTCCCTCGTCGAAACCAGATCGATCGCTGATCGCGACGTATTGCTCAAAGCAGGCGGCGGCCCGCTGCCACTCTTTTTGCTGGCTGTACAACATACCAAGATAATAGTCGACGTGTGCGCTGCCGCGCACGTCGTCCAGTGCGTCGTACAATTCGGCGCTGTGGTTGAGCGACGCCAGGGCTGCCTGCACCTCGCCGCGTTGGAAGCGCAGCCAGCCGATGCTGGCGTGGATGTCGGCCTGGCGACCGGCATCTTGATCTCTCAGAACCAGGGCTTGCTGCAGCCGGGACAACGCTTCATCCCAGTCTCCGGCCTGTTCGGCGCTCAAACTCATCGCCCGCAGAATATCGTATTCCATCTCGATTCGTTCGTGACGGTCGGGCAGTTGGGTGAGCGCATCCAGGGCGAGTTTGTAGCTTTCGACCGCTTCGGGATAGGCGGCGATGCGCGCGAGTTCGCCGGCGCTCTGCAGCGCAAATTCGAGCGCCCGTTCCGGATCGCCGCCGGCGAGATAGTGTGTGGCCAACTGTGCCGGCAGGATCTCGATGCCGCTGGCCCGCCATGCCTGGGCAATGCGCAGGTGATCGCGGCGCACCAGGGGCCGGCTGGTACGTTCGCGCACGTATTGCCGAACCAGAGAAGAGGGAAAACAGACGGCCCGATCGTCCTCCCAGGTCAGCACCGTGCCGAGATCGGCCAGGTCGACGATCTCGGAGAGCAGTTGGCGCTCGCTCATCCCCAGATAGGCGCACATTGGCGCGGCGGCGATCACGTCGAGCGGCACAGATTGGCCGAAACGCGCTGCACATTCCAGCAGGGCATACTGGCTGCCGGTCATGTGTGCCAGTTGGCGGTCGAGCAACATCTGAAGCGCCGAATGTGTCGTGTCCGGTTCCCAGCTTGCTTGAGCAAATTCCTGGCCGTTTTCGCCGTCGACCAGTCGGAGGCTGTCCAGCAAGAGGAGCGGCAGTCCCCGGCTCAGTTTGATGAATGTGGCGACGAGCGATTCGGGCAGTGGGCCCGAGGTGTGCTGTGAGATCAAGTGTCTCATGTCGGCCTCGGACAGCGGCGCAAGGTGTGTGCTGGCGCCGGATTGAGACAGGCTTGACGACAGCTTGCGGGACAGTTCGCTTGCCTGGCTCGCTGTCTGTGCTTCCCAGGCCGCCATAACCAGCAGTCGTGTCTCCTGGCTGCGGGTCAGAATGTATTCGATCAGGGACCGGGTTGTCGGGCTCGCCAGGTGCAGGTCGTCGATGACCAACAGGATGGGTTTGTCGCGTTTGCGCTCGATCTGTTCGATCACCTGCAAGATGAACTCGAAATTTCGATTCAGCAATACGTCGGTGCTTTGTTCCCGGCGCGACTCAAAGATCGTCCGGCCAACCTTGATCCCAAAGGCGACAAACTTGACGCCGGGGATATCATCGATGGCCTCAAACACATCGTCCAGCGAAATCTGATCAACGATGCTGTATACGCTGCGGTCGTTGATCAGTTTGCCGGCCTTGTCAAAACACAGGCCAAGCATATCGAGGAACGGCCCGTATGGATTGGCACGCGTTTCCTCGGTGCATTGCCCGCGCAAGACTTCCCAGCCAGCCTCAAGCGCTTGCCCGGTGCAGGTTTGCAGAAAGGCGCTCTTGCCACAGCCAGCTTCCCCGGTCACCCAGAAATGGCCCACTCGGCCATCCCGGATCTGTTGGCAGAGATCGGCAAAGCGTGCGAGGCTGTCGTCTCGACCAATCAAGGCAGCAGGGAGCAATCCGTCGATCACGGTATATCCCTCAGTCTGCTGTACCGGGCGACGCCGGGGCTGATTTTTGAGCCATTTCCGAGATGCCCATCACGAATCCCCACAAATAAATACCTGCAAAAAGCAGGATTGAAACGACGAGTGCCACGGTAGGTGGTTTGGGCGCTTCTTGATCTTGTGTCATAAGTCTTTTCCTTTTTTTGTCGTCTTTTTTGCCAACCAGTGCTGGACCAGATCCCGCATCTGGGTGGGCGAAATGGGTTTAGAGATGTGATCGTCTGCACCGACTTGAAACGAGCGTGAATTAGCGTCTTCTGGTATTGCCGTGACCATGATGACCACAATGTCGCTCGTCTCCGGATCTTGTTTGATCTGGCGGCAAACCTGGTAACCATCCATGCCGGGCATCATCACGTCGAGCAGAACGATGTCAGGAGGCTCGGTGTGAATGATGGCCAAGGCATCGCGCCCACCGCTGGCCATGATCACCTGGTGCCCGTCCAGTTCAAGGATCTTGGCGTTGAGCGTGCGAAACGTTTCGTGATCGTCTACAATCAGCACTTTAGCCACAGCCGCTTGTATCCGTTCCATAACGTGCGAGAAAATGCCCCATCCCTGGGTTCCCTACAAACTCGGTGTCCAGCACAATGGTGCGTCCACCAAGCAATACTGTCTCTGGATAGCCCTGCCCCTGCCAACCTTCATACGGACAGTGATCGGTGTTGTGGTGGAGCGTTTTGGCGCTTAACATCCAGGGCCGAGCCGGATCGAAAATGACCAGGTCGGCGTCGCTGCCGACTGTTATGGTGCCCTTGCGAGGATAAAGCCCGGCCAGTCGCGCTGGCGTCGTCGCACAGACATCGACAAAGCGCGCAAGCGTCAAACGACCGGCGATAACCCCTTTGTAAAAGATCAGTGGAACGCGTGTTTCGACGCCGGGAATGCCGTTTGGAATGTCGGTAAACTTGGTTTTGCCACGCTCGCGCTGCGCGCGCGTCCACGGGCAGTGGTCGGTCGAAACGACGTTCAATTCCCCGCCGGACAAGGCCCGCCACAACACGTCTTGATGACTCGCATCACGCAGCGGAGGGGCGAGGACAAAATTTGCCGCTTGAAACGCTGGCAAACGATACACTTGATCGGATAAAAGCAGGTGCTGCGCGCACACTTCGGCAAAGACAGACTGGCCACGTTCGCGTGCTGCTCTTACAGCCGCCAGCGATTCGGCGCAAGAGAGGTGGACCAGGTACAACGGTGCGCCCACCAGGTGCGCCAGGGTCAACACGCGGTGCACGGCTTCCGCTTCGACAAGCGGCGGGCGGCTGAACGGGTGCCATTCCGGACCGGTCTTGTTCTCGGAGACGAGTTTGCGCTGCAAATAGGCAATGCTATCGTGATTTTCAGCGTGCACGAGCGCCAAGATGCCGTTGTCGCGGCAAGCTTGCAGCAAGGCAAGCATGTCTGCGTCGTTTACCTTGAGCGTATCATAGGTGGTATACATTTTGAGTGTGCTGTACCCCTGGGCCGCCAATTCGGGCAGTGCCGCCAGCGTACAGGGCGTTGCGTCGACAGCCGTTAGGTGCAGCGCATAATCTATGGCGACGCGCCCATCCGCATTTGCGCGACGTTGTTCAACGGCCTGGGTGAGAGATTGGCCGCGCTCGGGGGTCACAAAATCGACGATCGTCGTCGTGCCGCCACAAGCGGCAGCAATCGAGCCCGTTCTGAAATCGTCGGCCGAAACGATGCCTGCCACCGCATCACCAACCTGCAGTTGCATGTGCACGTGAAAATCGACAAAGCCCGGAAAGACATATTTGTTGCTTGCGTCCAGCACCTGGTCGGCGACCAGGCACCTGCCCAATGCGGCGATTTTGCCCCCAATGATACCGACATCGGTATGATAAACGTCACTGGCGGTGACAATGGTTCCATTTTGAACGACCAGATCGAATTGGGGCATTGATTCCTCAGGCTAACGTCGAACGAACTCTGGCATTATAGTCATTATACCACGACTTTTGTGCTTGCCACAAGCGTCCGGGACAAGTGTCCTGCATTTGTCAGAGCCCGGTCAGCCAAGGTGATCTGAGGGGATGTAGGGGCGCTGTCGTTTGCTTTTTTTGGCGATTCAAGTACAATTCGGATTCATAATGCCAAGATCAACCAGTGTTATAAATGCTGGTTGGAAAGAGAGGATACAAGATGAAGATTATATTGTTGCACGATGTACCCAATGTGGGCCGGGTGGGCCAAATCAAGGCCGTTTCCGATGGGTACGCGCGAAATTATTTGCTGCCCCGTGGTTTGGCCAAACCGGCAACCTCGGGAGAAGTAAAGCAGATGGAACAATACAAGCGCATGGCCATCAAGCACGCTGCCCTTGAGACGGAAAATGCCAAAGCGTTGGCCAATCTGTTGTCGCAGATGACCGTCACGTTTCAAGCCCGTGCGGGAGAAGGTACCAAGATGTACGGCTCAATTACCAGTCAAGATATTGCAGAGAAATTGTCCGAAGCGTTGGGCAAAGACTTTGACCGACGCAAAATTCATCTCGATTCACCCTTGCGGCAGTTGGGTAGCCACACTGTTCCGATTCGCTTGCAGGCAGACATTGTTCCCGAGGTCACGGTTGTGATCGAGCGAGAAGACGGGCCGAGCGAGGAATAGCCACAACTCAGTGGCGAGGGTGATTGATAGATGTCCATGGTAGACCAGGATCGCGATCAGAGCGATAGTTCGGGCGAGCAGGCAGAGACAAAACCAAGGCGTGGGTTTTGGTCCTTGTTTGGAAGAAAAGGCGGCGAACCGGATAATGTGATGACGGTTTTGCGAAACTCACGTTCATCCACACAGGTCGGGCAACTGCTGTGGGAGACACGCCAAGACAAAAAACTAACCCTGGAGCAGGTAGAAAGTGTAACCCGGATTCGAAGCAAGTATTTGGCTGCGCTTGAGGCTGGCGAGTATGACAAACTTCCTACGCCAGGGCACGTGCATGGTTTTTTGCGCAGCTATACGACTTTTCTGGGGTTGGACTGGGAAGAAGTGCGAGCGATGCATGCTCAAGAACGCCCGTCACGGCATTTCGATCCTGGTATCTTTCACCCCAAAGACATTGTGCTTTCGCCGCGCCGATTTGGCCTCCAGACCGATCTGGTTCTGGGGCTCGTTGTCGCTTTGATCGTCGGCGTCGTCGGTTTCTGGGCATTTTGGGAATACGGCCGCCCGCTGCTCTATGGCGGTTCATCCGCTACGGCGACTGTGACCGCAACAAGACCGACGACCGAGCCCACGGCGAACAAGACTGTGGTTGTAGACGTTACGACTGCCCAGACGGTGACGCCTGCCTCTGCGACAGCCACGGCAACACGTCCGCTCACGACGGTTACGCCGCGGGCAACCCGGACACCAAGGCCGGTCGCGACAGCGACCAAAGTGTTGCCGACATCGACGGCGACGCTCAACGCACCTTTGGGCATTGCGACGCCAACGCCGCTGCCTACTGAGACACCGGCGGAAGCGCCAACGCGTACTGCAGGGGTCACGCTTGAAATCGACATTGTCGAGCGCGCATGGTTGCAGGTGACTCTGGATGGCGAGAATCAGCCGAGCGGCATTTTGGAAGTCGGAGAGACAAGATCGTGGGACGCCAAGAACACCATTTATCTTATCTGCGGTAATGCGGGTGGTGTGAATGTGACCGTCAATGGTGAGGATCTCGGCTTGCTCGGCGAGCGCGCCCAGGTTGTAGAGAGAATGTGGGGGCCTCAAGGAGAGGTCACGCCCACGCCAGTGGTGGAAGGGGCTGAACCCGGCGAGGGTACGGCCACGCCGACAGTGGAACCGACGCCGACAGTGGAACCGACTGTGACGCCGAGCGAGTAGGGTTTTGCGAACGCATAACGTATGCGTTCGCATTGGGTTTGAACATCTGGCACACGGCGCTCCCGTGTGCCTTTTTGTTGTAGGAGCCAGTATGCGTTACTATTTGATCTCGTTGGGATGTCCCAAGAATACGGTGGATGCCGAGAATATGGGGCTTTTGCTCGATCGCGCAGGACACCAACCCGTTGCTGCCCCGGATGATGCAGACGTATTGCTTGTGAATACCTGTGGGTTTATCGAGGCTGCACGGGCCGAATCGCTAGAGGTTTTGAACGAGTTGGCACAGTTCAAGCGCCCCGATCAACGGCTGGTCGCGGCCGGGTGCTGGGCCCAGCGCGAAGGAGATGGTTTGGCGGATCAGGTCGACGGGCTGGACGGCATCCTGGGCACGCGTCGTTGGGCCGAAATTGTGCCGTTTTTGGAACAACTCGAACAGAATCAGACGATGACCCTGGTTGGCAATCCTACAGCATCAAGTCGCGTTCTTGTGCCACGCACGGCCATTCAGGGCCCCAGTGCCTATCTCAAGATTGCCGATGGATGCAATGCTTCTTGTGCGTTCTGTGCGATCCCCCTGATCAAGGGCTCGCTGCAAAGCCGGCCTGTCGACGATATCCTTGCCGATGCTCGCCACCTGGCAGAGCGGGACGTGAGCGAAATCGTTCTCATCGCCCAGGATACGACGGCCTATGGCCGGGATCGGGGCGAAAGGGATGCGCTTGCCGCTTTGCTCGATGTGTTGGTCGATGCTGTGCCCGAGGTGCCGTGGATAAGGGTGATGTATGCGTTTCCGCAGCACGTCAGCAGGCGGCTGATCGAAACTATGGCCCGCCACCCGCAGATTTGTCATTACGTCGACTTGCCATTGCAGCACGCGCATCCGGCCGTGCTCAAGCGTATGCATCGGCCAGCAAACGTGCAAGAGGTACAGCAACTGATTGGCGATTTGCGCGAGGCCATGCCCGATATCGCCATCCGCACTTCGTTTATTACCGGCTATCCTGGTGAGACAGAGGCCGAGTTTCAGTCTCTGCTCAGATTCATCGAGCGCGTTCGTTTTGACAAGGTGGGCGTATTTACCTATTCGCCCGAAGCGGGTACTGCCGCATTCGAACTGGGTGATTCCGTGCCGCAGCAGGTCAAAGCGGAACGATACGATCTGTTGATGCGCAGCCAGCAGCCCATTTCGCTGGCGCGCAACCAGGAGCAGATTGGCCGAACGTTGATGGTTCTGGTAGAAGGGGTCGGGGAGGCGGAATCTGCGGATCCAGATCTAGCGCCGACGCCGATCAGCGTTGGCCGTTCGTATCGAGACGCGCCAGAGATCGACGGTTTGGTATTGATCGAGGGCCGCATTGAACCGGGGCGAATGATTCCAGTGCGGATTACAGAGGCGATGGAGTACGATCTGGTGGGCACGCTGTACGAATAAGCGCCAGCGACGCAGCAAAAAAGGCCTGGCTCTTTGTCCAGGCCTTTTTTTCTTTCACCAGCGGGGCATTTAATCGATATCGAACTGTGAACAAAGCATACTGACTTGACGGATGTTAAAAGCCAGTTCGTCGGCCACAAACGAGATCGATGGATCGGGCAAAAACGTCATTTCGACGTTGCTCAGCGATCCAAATGCGGCGCTATCGCGTCGTAAAGCGTCTTCAATCTGAAACCGTCCGACAAAATATAAATGACCGATGATACGCCAGGATGGCAATGACAACAAGAGACGATGTTCGTTCTTGCCCAGCCTGGACTGAATCGTGCGTTGTGCCAATGTCGAGGTCGCGCCCCTGATTTTTTGGGGCACGGCAAACAAGACGGTGCTTTTGTCGATCCAAGACTCATTACCTGTGACACGCGGCGCACGCATATCGTTCAAATCAGCGACCTCGATCTCACGAAAGACCAATACGCTGCGCCGGGTGTCATTTAACTCGTCACGGATATGAATGTGATTGGTGTTGATAGCTCCCGTGACGCGCCAGGTAGCCGTAAACAGCTCGACCGGCATGCGTTTCCCTAATGCACTCATTGCCTGTTTCCCCGCTTACAAACTGAGGTCTGTTTGATAGTGCGGCTGAATGTTTTGAAGCAAATCGTGTTATGCTACTGCTTGATTCAAATCTTTTATCAACGCATCTACGTCGATACCATGTGCCATTGCACCATCTTGGATATTCTCAAAACGCGCTACAGCACAGCCAACACACATCAATCCATGCCGCAAAAAGACCTTGATGGTTTCAGGGTAGTTCTTGACCACATCGCCAATTGGCATATCTGATGTGATTTTGGTTGTTTCTTGAGCAACAGTCATTCAATCCTCCGATTTTTCTAAATGAATAAATTGGCCTACACTTATCATACCACAACAACGCCTTTTTGAATGTGACTAAAGTCGCGCAAGGCATGTTGTTTTGGACAAACTCTATGACGACTTGACTGCCGATCCGATGCAGGCAATCAAATCGTGCTGGGAATCTGGCGACAAGGGTGCCGACGGTGCAATGATAATGTGCCACCCTCCAGACTGCTCGATCGCGCTGTCGATCTGGTAGTGAACATCACGAACGGATCCGTTCACAAACGTCTCGGGATTCAACCCGCCCATCAAGCCACAGCGCACCTGGCGGCTGGCGTTGGCAATGGACGGATCAGCACGCCACGTTTCCCAGCTCACCGCATGGACCGGGTAGTGGCTCACCTGGTCGAAAAGCAGGTTCTGGCCCTCGAAATTCAGAATGCGCATTTCGGTTCGATCAACCAGGGGCTCCAGAACCTTCAGGTCAAATTCCTGGCAAAAACTGCGGTATTCGCGAGTACGAATCTTGTCTCGGCTGGCCAGACGATTGATGAGCATAAACCCATCAACGCCCCTCTCCAGGCAGGCCATAGCCAGATCGAGCGTCGCCGCGGTGATGACTTCAAGACCTGAGCGCAGATCGTTGGAAAAAGACCGCATATCCTCGATCACGCGGCCCTGGCAGAGAATATCGGCCGTCGTCAGGGGGCTGAACAATGGGAATATTAACGGTGCGTCTTCCTGGTTCAGTTGTGCTTTGACCAATCGAACGGCCTCGATTTCGCGCTGTAGTGAAGTGGAGGCCACGTTTATTTCCGCCAAGTGTCGCCAGTCTGTAGCCCGCTTAACCACCGGGCTGACCGCATAGTGTTCGATTTCGTCGTTTCCAAAAGAGCGGATGTCCATTTCCCAGGCTTCAGCCATATAAAGCGGCCCGGGCAGGATCACAATGATATCCGGATCGTAGCGCCGGTAAAAACCGATCGTCGCCTTTGCCAGGTCTTGGGCCGTACGATCCTGGGCATAAAAATGCCGCCAAATCGCAAATGGAACCCTGTCTACTGGGCGGCCGTCCAGGGCCGCCAATACGCGTTCACGTTTATTCATCTTGGCTATGCCTCCACAAGTCGATATCCACGACCTCGCACCGTCTGCAGATAGTGCGGCTCGGACGCATCGGGCTCGATTTTTTTGCGCAACCGGCTGACCAATTTTTCAATACGCGCATCATCTACTTGATCGATATAGTCTTCGCCCCACACGCTTTCGACAATCTGGTATTTGTCACACAGCTTGCCCATTCGTCCATACAAAAGCAGCAGCAGGCGAAATTCCAGGTCGGTGAGTGCCCAGGTTTTTTTGCCATCTACCCAAACTTCACCCGAGTCGACGTCCAGGCGCACGCCAGGCACGTATGGTGTTTTGACCAACCTTTGGCGGCGGACAAACCCATTGAACAGCATCCCAAAGACCCGGACTTGGCGATCGTCCTGTCGCAGAATGCCCATCCGGATCAGCGGCAAAATGCTGTTACGTTCGCCCTTTTGCTCGGTAGCGAAATCGAGCAGGGCTACTTGTTGCTGCTCGTTCAAGGCATTCCATAGTTTGGCACACTCGGCCCGCACGTTGAGGTCACTATCCAACTTTTCCCTGATCAAACTGTAATGGTCATCCTGGTCATTTCTATTGGTACCCGTTTCCGAGAAAACATGGCAGACCGCTTCCAACAGGCCAGGATGCCCTCCGGTTTGCTGCCAAATAAACGCGACATCTTGCTCGCTGGGCGAGTCTTGTTCCAACCATTCCTTCATTGCCGGCTCGATGTCCTGGCGCTTGAGCGGGCCCAGGTACAACGTTTGGTGAGCAAACAGCTCGCAAAATTCGCCAATTTCGGAGCCCCGGCGCATCTCTTCCAGCCGTTTACCGGTAGCGACAACGTAACAAAGTTTTTGAGTGTACCGATCTTCAAGTGCACGCAGGTTTAAAAAGACGCGCTGGTCAATTTCGGTGAATGGTTCGTCAAATTCATCACATAACAAGACCACACGTTTGCCAAGTTCTTCACACAGGGCGATGATGCCTTCGTTGAAACCAAGTGGGACAAGGAATGGGTTGCTTGAATCGACGACCTGGCTGTACGCGTCTTGAACGCGATTCCGGACCTGTTCGGCTTTTATGGCGCGGAACGCCGAGCGAGCGCTGCGCAAGATGATCTCGTAAAATGCTTGTTCGGTCATTTCGACCATCAAGTTAAAGTCGATGTAGACAAAGATCGTATCTGCCTGTTCTGCCCTGGCTTCTCCGATACGTTTGATCGATCTCAGCAAGGCAGACTTGCCCATGTTGCTCAAACCGACTATGGCACAACTCTCGGCATTCTGCACACATTTGAGAACGAACTCTATCTCGTCAGATCGCATGATACTGGAGGTCTTTTTTGGAATCATATAGTACCTTGCCCAGGTCGACAAACGGTCAGGTTAACAATACCACCTATTCAACCACAAAAACCAAAAGGGCGCAAGTTGAGCGCCCCTCGGTAAATTCCTGATTGATTTGCAGAGAATCGAAACACGTTTCGCTGGTATTATGGGCTTTGTCTCAAGACGACTCTCTAGTCGGGCTTTCTCAGCTTACGAGCGGCAAAGACGATGCCGGTCAGACCAACTGCAATCGACGCAATACCCAATCCACCCAATCCGGCCTTGGGGGTTGTCGGCTGCCATCCCGAATCAGCAGACGAAGAGGCCGGTGTGGCCGTTGGCGCGCGCGGCGCGTTTGGATCTTGAACGACACGTGTAGCCGTGGCAGTCGGTAGCGGCGTCTCCGTGGGCGCCAACGTTGGCGTCCAGGTGGGCAGTGGTCGCGTCGCTGTGGGCAGAGGTGTAGGTGTCCATGCTGCTGCCTCGGCGGTTGCGGCGGCAACAGTCTGGGTCACAGCGGCAATGCTTGCCTGTTTTCGAGCGGGGACGATAAAAACCATGGAGGCAACCAGCGCCAAAACCCCAAGCAGGATCAACCCGCCCATGGCGATAGCGATAAAAATAAATGCCCGATTCGACCTTGGACCTTGTTGCTGTAGCTGTTCCTCTTCGGGCTCGTCCTCAGGCGGAAGACCACCCAGCGGACCTTCACCAAATGATAGACGGTCATCCAAACTCATCGTTGTGCTCCTCTCTGCATACACTAGTCGGTAGTAGGGAAATGATCCATCCCCCAGATATGCAAATATGATGTGTCGATATCAGTGTGCCATTTCGGCATATGACTATCCTGGTCGTTGATATCAATGAACGATTTCCAGGTTTTCAAAAGGAATAAATGTCTTGCCGGTCGATTCGAGATCGACCTCTGCGCCGCGTGTTTGTATGCCAGACTCGACACGACGCAGATGTGGTGGCAACGAAACGACGGTACCAAGCATGCCCTGATAGGGGACACGTAACGCGCGGACACGTGTGCCGATTTCCAATGATCTATCCTCGGTTTTTCGTTGATCGCTGGCAGGAAGCGGGATAATGACCTCAGGCCGGTGGTTTTTCCACCGCATCATTGTGGTCGGATCAAGGCTGGCTTCGCGTCCCGCGTACGAACAAAGCAGTTCGAACGTGTTGGCATTCATCGGCAGATCGCCAAACCCCTCGGTGACGATGATTGGCATAGCGGCGGCATCGAGTACCTGGCGCAAATCACTCGAGATGCTGCCGACAATGAGGGCACTTGCCTGGATTTCAATCGCTTTTTCAATTGATTCCAGAGTACAGGTCCGTCCACCAATCAAAATCATGCCCATCTGCTTGGCCGTCATCATATCGGCCTGCATGGGCGTGCTGCTGTCTGGCGATGCTTGGTGTAACTTGGCTCGGATTTGATCTCCTGTGCCCCATACTCCCTGGATCACAGCGCCCGTTACTTCAAGCTCGACGCCCAGTTCGGGTATTATGTTGACCACCTTGCCCGGGTAAAAGGCCGTTAATTCGATATATTGTGTTGCTACCTCGATCAAGACTTTATTTCTTCGAGCATCGATAATCTTGCCGTCGACTGGCGAGGCGTATTTTGACTTGATCAGGAGCCCTGTCTGGGCAATAATCTCACCGGCCTTGAACGGTTCCTTGAGTTTTTTGACCAGCACTTTGCGCGCATCCGGAACACGGGTGCCCAATAACGTTTCAAGGTCGAGAAGCCGGTAGCCCATTGACTTGTTTGTCTCGGCAATGACCGAGTCCGCTGAGACCTGATCGCCGACGCGGCGCAGCACCATTCCGGGAACGGGAAGCGTTCTCTGTCGGTAAACGGTTGTCAGTGGTGCCAGATAACTGTTGTTATAAATCACGGTTTATCCTAGGTCGTCATTTCCCAAAGCCAACGATCGAGCTGTTCTCGTCTCGCCTGGTCATTTCTATGTAATTCGAGCGGCCTTCCACGCGCGTCGACAATCAGTCCAACGGTGCCGCCCTTGTACTCGATGGTGTGGCGTTTACCTTTGCCCTGGCCGATATCTATGCCGCGTGCCGGGATCAACTCACAAGTTTCTCCTGGTTTGAGAGAAGGTAAAGGAATGGCTTTCAGCTCGCCCCATTTGATGTCTATTTTGACATCAGACGCCTTATCCGTCGACTTGACGGTGAGTACGGTTTGCCCTGGCCTGGCGGGCCCCATAGGGACAACAACTGTGCCCAGAAAGGTGAGACCATTGTTACGCAAAGTTTGTACCGAGATCAGCGGGTCTATTGCCCCGGCTGCTCCCAGGGATGGGACCAGGTTGTTCTCATCCAGATAGAGGGTACTGATGCCGAGCGGCTGCAAAGCATCCAGCAATATCAACGCCGTATGACCGTGACTTGGCACACGAGTCAGCAGGCTTCCGCTGGCAATGATCGGCTCACATGGCGGAATCATATTCTCATAGCCATCCGCGCGCTGCGGCCAACCGGCCAAAGAGTCTTCAAGCGCGAGCCGCAGCGCTTCTCTTGCTGCTGCGTGAATCAAGAGCAGTTCCTGCCTTGTTTGGGGAATCGTACTTGGCCTCAGAGCTTTGTACATCAGTTGATCGCGCGCCTGTGACTCGTCGAGTGCAAAAGGCAGCCAACGTACAATGTCACCCATCTTGACTTGTTCGAGCAGACCCGCCAACCCGTAGCCTACACCGAGGTCGGTGCGCACCGTCGTCAACGGTTGTTTGTTCTGGCACACGTTCAAGGTGACCGAGGCGCTCCCGATGTCGACGCTCAATGCCGGTTTGGACGATCGCCAGACCCGTTCACAAAAACGGATCACATAATCGGAGGCGCGCGCCGTTGGCAACACAATGGAAGGCGTCCAAGAATTCAATACGTTGATACCGGGTAGATAGGCCATTTTTCGATCGAAAAACAATACCTCTAGTTCTTCGCATGCCGGTCCAATGTTTTCAGCATCGGGCAAAGGACGTACGTTGGCAACGGTCTGAATTGACGTCAGGCCATCGAAGGTCTTAACGACAGACTCGCGCAACGCGGTGTTGCCGGCATAAATGACGGGCGGCGAAGCGTCTCCCATCAAGTATAGTGCAACACGAATGACGTCCCGTAGCATATGCGCGACAGGTTCTGTTGCGCCACCATCCGTTCCGCCGACCGCCAGGATCGTATCTGGCGATTTATGCCAGATGGCATTGATTTTGTCATCATCGTTACGTGGTTTGACTTGGCCTGGCGACTGATCGAGCGAAATGACGTCAACGATGTCGGTATAGGTGGATAGCGCGGCCCGGCGGGCGCTTTCCAGGCTCACGCCGCACACCAAGCCGGCCAATATCACGCGCAAGGGTTCTGCTGCGCTGCTGACAGCCAAAAAACGATCGATGCCTTTGCCATCTCCACGTTCGGGGGTGATCAATTGATTATCTTGATCCAGGAGCGTTTGTCCTGTGGTTTTTTCGATCTTGCGAATGGCCTGGGCGACGCCGATCGAAACATCGTCCCAAGGCTCATTGATCGTGCTGGGCGATTCGGCATAGGCAATAAACTGGTATTGCCCCTGCACAATATCCAGCAGCACGACTTTGGTGGTTGTGCTGCCACAATCGGCGATTAAAATAGATTCCAGGCGAGATTGAATTTCGCTCATAGTCCTAAAGATCGGGTACGAAAGACCAGATGGTCACAATAATGAACCGAACGCGATCGACGAGCAACGATATCCGCGAGATAGCCGTTGTCGCAAACAGTGCACCAAAGGTAAACATGATAAAGACTTTGCCAAAGCCCGTGGCAAGACGAAGAACCGGATCGCGAAGCCGAGCAACAAGCCGCGATCCTCCCTCGGTGCTAAAATAAAAATAGAGCAAAGTGCTCACCGTCCCGACCACAATCAGCAGTGCGTCCAGGACATAGATCCAGGTTGTTGTTTGACCTTCCTGGGCCGCACGTGCTGTATACTCGGCAAAAGATGGATTCAAAGAGACGAACGTTGCCTTGACTTGGGGAATCAGCGTACCAATCACGCCTCCTCCCACGGCTAACGCTGCGCCCACGCCAAACAAGAAGGCAATGGTCACATTGCCCAGGCCGCTCCACGACCGTCTGACCTTTGCCAGCAAAAGCAAGCATAGGACGAGTGGAACCAGGTACGCCCACGTCCATTCGCCGCTCTGCAGATGGCTAAACAGGCGGGGAACAAGGACACCGTGCCAGGCGATCACGGCTGCATAGCCCAATGACACACCGACAAAGAGGTAGGCGACCAAGCGATAAATGGCATGGAAAAACGGGATGTCCTTGATCAAATAAGCATAGACCAGGAGCGTCAGGACAAAGGCGATCACGGTGCCGATTGTATCTATGCCAGCGTTCATTTGCGCCCCCGTGCAAAAAAGGTGATGCCGCCTAGAACCAAGATCGCGACGAGCAAGAGCTGCCCATACGCCTGCAAAACCAGGTTATTTTGCGCATAGTCGAGCGCAACTTGGGCGATCTTGGTCTCGTAGCCGGCTGCGCCGGCCAACCCAATCAGCAACCCTTTGATTTGATCTGCCGCATAGTAAGGCTGAATGAAAGGCGCAATCGAGCTGCTCACTGCGGATACAATGTTGATGTCGTATTGGCTTCCTATCTGCTCGATCCACCAACGGATATGTTCCTGGTTTCCGCTCACCGTGATAACCAGGTTCAACGAATCAAATCCGGCGATCTTTTTTCCAAGCGCAGTTTGAGCCGGGTCTTTTTCGCCGAAAAGGGTCGTTCCACTGACCGGGTTGCCAACAAAGGCGTGCAACGAAGCGGGGTGGGGAGGCAGGTAACCCAGGTTGAGCATGTATTCTCCCGAGTCCGAGCCTGTGCTCTCTTGAAAAAGATCTTGAACGATGGCGACGCCCTGTGGGGTAAAGCTAACTGCGACAATGCCCACCTGGTTGTGCAGCAGATGCCTGACAATCGCTCTGGTCGACGGAGTCAGCTCGCCGTCGAGTGAGGGATCATAATCCAGGACCAAAAGCGCCGTGCTTTCTGGGGGCAAGCTTTGAACCGTGTTGTAAAAAGCGGCCGTTTCGGCCATCTCGGGAGCCGAGACAAGGCTACCCGAGTCCGGCAAGAATGCCGCAGCAACAATGACAACAACGAGCGCCAAGTAAAGCACCCACCGCCCCAGGCTGGCAAGGACGAGTTGGCCAGGTGCTTGGGTGATTGCAACCGGCCGATCTGCAGGCAGGGCCAGCACCTGTTCAAACAGCTTTGCTTCGGCCTGGTGCGATTCTGGCATTGATGGGATGGGTTTGTATTCCGATCTGGGCAAGATAGCCAGAATGGGTTCCGGACCGAGCAATCCTCTCAATCCGGACAGTGGCCCACTGGTTTCTGCTGGCGATTCTTTGTCGATCGGTGTGCCTGCTTGAGCGCGGAGTCGCTCGATCCACGACAGTGTTGCCGCGCTGGCCGGCACCGCGGCTTTTGTAGGCGGCTCTCGAAACGGCGTCTCTACAGGGCGTGCACCTTGCCCTGTCGTGGGTTCGGCAGCCATCACCTCTTTGAGAAAGTCAGCATCGACTTCAGACTCGGCAAAATCAGCTCCGTCCAGCCAGTCGGGCAGTGCTTCTTCGCTTTCCGTAGCCAATACTTGCTCGCCGGTGTCTATTTCGTCCATACCCGGTTGCTGGAGCCAGTCGGGCAGTTGGTCCGATGGTGAAGCTATTTCGGGAATGGCTTCATCCTGCGGTACGGGCGTTTCCGTGACATCTTGCAGCCACGCTGTTGCGTCTTGAGTGGGGGCGATCTCTTGTTCGGTACCGGCTCTAATATCTTGCAGCCAGTCGGGCGCGCTCTCGTCTTTGGGTTCGCCATCGTCGGCAAGCCGGTCAGGCGTGCTATCTTGATCGTAAGAATCGAACGCTATCTGTTCTGTTTCGGCTTGGTCTTCTCCGACATGGTCCAGGTCGACGCCAACCAGCCAATCGGGCACGCTTTTCTCTTCAGTCTCCTGGCCGACGGTGGTTATCCAGTCAGATTCATCGGCTTCCGGCACGATTTCCTCGGCTTTAGCCAACTCGTCGAGGGCATCCTGTTGTGCCGTTTCGCCGCCGGCTGAAAGGGATGTTGGTTCAGGTTCCTCGGCTACGGCTTGTTCATCGATATCGGCGAGCCAGTCGGGCAAATCCTGGCCGGTTTCCGTTTCGTCTATGTCGGCAAACCAGTCGGGCATCCCTGCTGTTTGTCCAGAAGGTGCAGTTGCCGGTTCGGGTTCCTCAATGCCAGCGAGCCAGTCAAGCGCGCCCTCTTGTTCGGGCTCCTCGATACCGGCAAGCCAGTCAGGCTGTTCCGCTTTTTCATCAGTAGGTGCAGGTGGTGTTGGTTCGGGCTCGGCAATTTCTTCTTCGTCGATATCAGCAAGCCAAGCAGGTTTCTCGATTTCTTTGTCAACAGAGGCTAAAACCGGCGGTTCCTCGACCTCTGCTTCACCGATACCTGTTAACCAATCTGGCAGTTCTGTTTCTTCAGCAGACAGTGTCGTTGCTGGCTCAGGTATCTCGGTTGCAGTTTGATCGCTGATGCCAGCCAACCAATCTGGCAGGGCGGCTTCTTTTTCTGGCGACGCGGTTGCCGGTTCGTGGGCTTCCGTTTCAGCTTGATCGCTGATGCCGGCGAGCCAGTCAGGTGCGCCCTCTGCTTCCGCTTCGTCGTCTTGGGCGAGCCAGGACGGCATATCATCCCGTGCTTTTTCTGCAGGGGCAAAGACTGGTGCTTCTTCGGCTTCTTCTTCGCCAATGCCGGCCAGCAGCCAATCCGGTAGTCCAGATTCATCGGCCGATGGCGCGGATGCGGGTTCGGGCTGCTCGGCGACGACTTGATCGCTGATGCCGGCGAGCCAATCAGGGGTGCTTTCGGCTTCCGGTTCGCTATCCTGTGTGAGCCAATCGGGTGTGCCTTCTGCTTCCGGTTCGCTATCCTGTGAAACCCAATCAGGCGCGCCTTCTGCTTCCAGTTCGCTATCCTGTGAAACCCAATCAGGCGCGCCTTCTGCTTCCGGTTCGCTATCCTGTGTGAGCCAATCAGGCGCGCTTTCTTGTGCTTCTTTTTCCGGGGCAAGAACAGGGGGCTCCTCTTGTCTTGTTGGGGTGGCACCGATCAGCCAACTGGGTATACCTGCCTCTTGATCGGGCGGCTCGATGATCGTTTCCAGTTCCTCGCTGATATCTTGGTCGCCGGTGCCCGTAAGCCAGTCAGGCACGGCCTCTTCGATCGGTGAGAAAACAGGCTGTTCCTGACCTTTTTCTTGGCTGCTGCCAACCAGCCAATCGGGTATGCTTTTTTGATCGGCGAGGGAGGCAGCCTCTGATTCAGATTCTTGAGCATCGGACTGCGTGCTGACGCCGGTTAGCCAATCAGGCATCGTTTCGTCTTTTGAAATGGCAAAAACATCCGTGCCCGTTGCCTGCGTTGCGTCGTCTGTCGTGGTGCCCGCCTCAGGTTCTTGATCAAGGTCGGCAATCCCTTGAAACCAATCCGGCACCTCTTCTGGTTCTTGCTGTTCTTGTTGATCGGAGGGCTCAATTTGATCATCGGCAAACCAATCGGACATATCTTGCCCAGCAAGAGCCGGCTCTCCAGATTCACGCGGTTGCATGGCAGGCGAAACAGCGGCTCCTGGTATCTCTGCGCTTTCCAGGGACAACCTGAGCAACCAATCCGGCGTTTCTTTGGCACCGGCCATCTGGCGCAACCAATCCGGTAAATTATTCAGTTCGTTGTCTTGGTCTTTGGGACCATCTTGGTTCATTTTCGCTCAACTGATTCCGGTCGTGTCGATATGCTAGGCGCAAGTTCGAGCAATCTCTAACTCGAACAGTTGCTAGTCCTGATCGGTGTAAGGTTTTTCAATACCAAGCAACAAGCGCATACCTGTAACCACGGTTCCCAATACAATTCCCAGCAAAATGCCACGTGCTCCGGCCATCGCTGGAACGCGCAGCACCCAGTCTTTGATATCGACGACGGTCTGCCACGCACCTCCAAGGTCAAGATAGATCGACCCGAGCAGCACAAGTATGGCAGAAATGAACATCACCAGCGACGCCGCGCTGTGAATCCGAAACGCGCGCCACGCGGCGGTGACGATGAAAAAGGCCATCAATGAAAAGAGTGTCGCCTGCACAGGGCGCTGAATGTAGCGAAAGACAAAATCCATCACCAGTCCATCTGGTCCCGTAAACTGGGGAAAATTGGACGGCAACAGATCTTTCGGCAGGATGCCCGAAACAAAGACGATTGAAAAAGCGCCTACCAGGATCAGACTGTAAATGACGCTTTGGCCTTTCAGAACGCGTTGTGCGTGCACATTCAGTACGTTTAGCACACCAATAAACAGAGCAAAGGCAACAACGATGACCGTCCACTCGACCAAGACGCCGCGCCAGGCGCGCAGGTTCGCGCTGTTGATGACAAAAGAGAGGAGCACGATGATCCCTGTTGAGAGCGCGATCACGGTCAGGATGATGTGAAACAATCGTTTCAGGTTCATGCTTACCTGGAGACCTCCGCCTCTATCCAAGTAGTGTCTTGGCGATCACCCCTAATAGGATAACGACAACGACACCGACGCGCAACAGATCCTGGACGACTAAACTGGCAACCTGCCCCGGTTCCTGAGTCAAATAGGCTCCGGCGGCAAACATCTCTTCGCCCAAAAGAACGTGCTTGGACGTGGCCAACATAAAAGGCTGTGCTCCGACGCTGTCGGAACCGGCGGCTTGAATCAGGCCACGTTGAGCACCCGCTTCGCCCAACAGCAAAAATTCCTGATCAAAATGACCGATCATGACGTTGGCAGCCACGTTTTCCTGGTTGACGATGTCTTGCGCACCAATGGCAAACGCCGTGGGATCTGGCGCGATCATTTGCACGTCGGTCGAGGCATAGTTATCAGCGAGTCCTCTGGTTTGGTGCGCGCGGTAAAGCGTATCTTGGGCGACCAGCATCGACGTGGGATCGGCAACGGTGGTCACTGGCGAAACACCAAATGATGCTCCCTGGTTGGCCAGATAACGCAAAACAGCCAGGCCGCTGACCGTTGCCGGCACGTTCGCCTCGCTTATGCCAGCAGTCCCGAGTGCAAGGTGGACCCTTTTGCCACCCTCGGTCATATGACCAAGCAGGCTTTTCATCATCGTGAAGGCTGGAATCGGCCGCAATCTATGTTTCTTGTGTGTGTGCAAACGGTGAGAGAACCACCACAAGCAAGCGGATATGACGACAACCAAAACGATGAGGAGCATGGCATATAGGTCGTTAAATGTCGTTTCAATCATTTCACTCAACGTTCCAACAAGGACAGAATGCGATCAATGCTGCCGGGTGTCTCTAGCAAAGCAGCGTACTCGGCCAAAACCTGGTCATTTTCAAACCAACCCAACATTGGGCCAACGAATCCCAACACAGGCTGTAACAAAAGCAGTGCCTGACTGCCGATCAGGGCCAAAGGTTTATTCACTTGGAGAAAAAGAATGGCCGGCGATTCGAGATCTCGATCTCGAATCCAGTCGGCCAGGTTGGCAATGATCTGTTCCTGACGATCGACGGTGACTGGATCCATGTGCAACCCGCTGTGTCGTTGGCAAATGACCGATTCTGGACTCTCTATCATCTTAGTACACTTTGTCTGTTTTGTCAAGTAGGTTATGTAAAATTGAACGCCGAGGACCGTGGATCAAGGTACCACCCAGGTCCCTGTCTGACCCGCCAGGGCCCGCTCAATGTTTTCGGGATTGGTGATCAGCGCTTGTTTGCCTCCAGCCTGCAAAAAGTCAATGATCGCTTCAATCTTGGGCAGCATACTGCCCGCCGCAAAGTAGCCCTTTTGGATATATTGTTTGGCCTGTGCCACGGTCATACTGTCGATGGGGTGTTGTTGGGGGGTGCCAAAATGAATATAGACTTGTTCCACAGCCGTCGAAATCAAAAATAAATCAGCCTGGATATCGCGCGCCAGCAATGAGGATGCACGATCTTTGTCGATCACGGCAGCAACACCTTTTAGATCGCCGTTCTGATCGGTGACAACGGGAATCCCACCACCACCGACGGCGATCACGATGTATCCAAGCTCGCTCAACTCTTGAATCACATCCTGTTCGACGACACGCACCGGGATTGGGGATGGGACAACGCGCCGCCAACCCCGTCCGGCATCTTCGACGACGTGCCAATGGTCACGCTCCTGGTGTCGTATCGCCGTGTCTTGGTCCATGAATGATCCGATTGGCTTGGACATCTGCTGAAATGCAGGATCGTCCGCAGCGACCTGTACCTGGGTGACGACGGTCACGGCCTGGTGCGGCATGCCGCGTTTCCGAAATTCGTTTTGCAGGTTTTGCTGCAAGGCGTAGCCCAAAGCGCCCTGAGTGTCGGCCACGCAGGCATCGAGCGGAACTTGGTGCAGTTCAAGCGCCGAAAGCTCGGAACGGCGCAGAATAAAGCCTACCTGAGGGCCATTGCCGTGGCTGATCACAACTGTCCATCCTTGTTGGATCATACTGGCAATGTGGATGCACGTCTCGTGTGCTGCCTGATATTGATCCTCGACGGTACGGTGGTTCTTGTCTCTGATCAACGAGTTGCCACCAATGGCAACGACTGCGACTTTGCGGTCGTCCATATTCAGTTTTTCTCCTTTTCACAGATTTTGCGGCGACAGAATGAATAACAGGTCATTCACGTTTGTATTTGTCGGCCCGGTACGGATCAGATCGCCTAGTCGATCAAAAAGGGTGTACGAGTCGTTTCGGGCCAAAAAATCGGCGGCCGATAGCCCCAGGGCTGCTGCGCGCTGTACCGTTTGCCCGGTGATGATCGCGCCCGCGGCGTCTGTTGGTCCATCGGTGCCGTCGGTTGCCAGAGTGATGAGCGTTACGTCGGGCCACCCATCGAGCGCCAACGCGGCAGAAAGCGCCAGTTCCTGGTTGCGCCCGCCTTTGCCCGAACCGCGAAGCGTGACCGTGGTTTCTCCTCCGGCGATGATACACGCGGGTTGGGGCAGGGGCCAGCCTTCGACGACCAGCGATTTGGCGATACTGGCCATCACACGACCGACCTGGCTGGCTTCGCCCTCAATGTAGGTAGAAAGCAGTAGCGTATGAAAGCCCATCTTTTTAGCCGTTGCCAGCGCAGCCTGTGCGGCAATGGCGTTGCTGCCGATAATCACATTTTGCACGCGCTCAAAGATCGGATCGCCGGGTTTGGGCGTTTCGGCGTGCCCGGCTCGCAGGTGGGCGACGATATTTGGTGGCACTGCGCCCACGATGTCATATTTTTCCAGGACGGCAAGCGCGGCAGCGAACGTCGTCGGATCGGGTACGGTTGGGCCGGATGCAATTACGTCCAGCGGGTTGCCCACCACGTCGGACAAGATGAGTGAGATGATCGTCGCCGGGTACACCGCGCGGGCGAGTTGTCCGCCTTTGATTTGAGAACAGTGTTTGCGCACGGTATTGATCTCGTTGATCGTCGCACCACAGCTCAAAAGTGCGTCTGTGAGCGATTGTAGATCGTCCAGCGTTATCCCGTCGACGGGCAACGGCAGCAGCGCCGATCCACCACCCGAAATCAAACAAAAGACCAGATCGCGTTCGGTGGCTTTTTGTGCCATGTCGACGATCTGCCGTGCACCTCGTGCCCCGGCCTGATCGGGGATGGGGTGTCGTGCCTGGTGAATGGTCAGGTAGGATGGTAAAGCGGTATCGACCAGGTGTCCTTGCTTGACGTTGACCCATCCTGTTGTCAGCCGCTCACCCAAGATGTCGTGCAGGGCCTGGGCCATTGGCGCGCCCGCCTTGCCACCGCCGACGAGCAAGATTCGTTCGTATCGATTCAGATCATAGTCTTTTCCGGATACGGTCAGGCAGTCCCCCTCACGGGACACGCTTTTTTTGACTGCCTGTACGGGGTCGACGGCCCGAAGCGCGGCCTGAATGAGTTGCATCACCTGATTTGTGGTCATTGTGGAGATGCCTCCTGTCCAACGGCGTTCAGAATGCCTATCGCAGCTTCAGAGGGTGGTATGTTTTTCCTCAAGACGTCGTCAATTGCCACTTGCATGGCATAGTAGATGCGCTGGTGCGTCTCCAAAGATGGATAGGGACGCGCGTTTTCTAGTTGGCTGTACATAAACTTGACATAGGTGTCCCGCGTCATTTGTTCGAATGCAGAACGGCGCGTAGGCAAGTGCCCGGCGGCCCGATTCCATTCGGCGAGGTTGGCGGGATACATCAGCCATTCAAGCAGTTGGACCACGGTGGGCCAGCGATCGGGATCGTGTGCTGTTATTGCCCACGCATATCCCTGGGTCAGCATAACAAACTGTCCATCGCGCGTTGGAATGGATGTAACGACACTGACCGGCTCTAAAAGGCTGCGCCCGGCCAAATACAGATTTGAGGATAGGTTGCTGATGACGACTTCGGCTTGCAGATACTTGGGCCAGCAATCTTCGACGCGTTGGTAGTTTAGCGAATCGCTCAAGATGACGCCACTGTCGATGCCCTGGCGGTAGAATGACAGTACGTCGGTCAATGCCTGCTGATCGAGTGCCGGCTTTCCGCTGCCGTCTACGAACTCGGCTCCCGTGGAAAGATATTGGATGAGAAACGCATCGTTGACCAGGCCATCTTGGCCGGCTGTTGGGAAGATGTAGGTTGCGCCGCTGGCAAAGACCTCGTCCCAGGTCAGTGGTGCGACGGCAATCTTGCTGGTATAGTAGACGGCGTGTTCAACGTTGGCCTGAAATTGAACACAGAACAGTCTTTGATCGATCATACACGACTGCGTGGCAAAAGGATACAAGTCATCAAGCAGCGCGGGAGACAAGAGCCCGTCCAGTGGAACGAGCAGTCCTTCGCGCCCCATGTCGACGAGTGTTTTTGTGTCCAGAGCGATCAGATCTGGGACAACCGCCGGCGCAACCGCACTGGCGGAGGTGAGAAAATCTCGGATGCCACCCTTGCCATCTCGCTTTTTGCGCAGAATCTCGATTGTCAGGTCGGGATGCGTAGCTTGGAATGCGACAATGTGCTGCTCAAAGATCTGCGATTGTCTCTTCTCTTCAAGGGGAGAGACCAACTCGGTGATCCAGATCGTTATTTCCTGTGGCGCGGCAGGTGAGACCGGCGTCGGTGTCAAAACGGGCTCGGGTGTAACGTTCAAAGACAGTTCAGTCGCCAGCGAGGTAGGGGTCGCTGTGGGTTCAGGTGTCGCCGAGGTGGCGCACCCGACGCTGAATAGCCCCAGGCTACACAAAATGCCAGCTAGGACGGCGATGAAAATGGCAGGTTGTTTCCTTTTCATTTGTACATCTCCGAATCTGATTTTCCGACATTATAGCATGGCGTGTTTCTTTTCTCAAACGCGGCTCACGGCCAACAGCTGCTTGTTCCATCTGCGGATTTCGTGGCACTATGAATTAAATGATGCAGAAAGGCGGTTAGGGTTATGTTTGGGATGCTTGGCAATGTACAGTATCTATACTGACAGAACCAGACAATCTTGAGCTGGAACGATGGGCAGAATCCGTCTACCAAAGATGCTTTGACAACACTGATAGACAGTGTTACAATAAGCCAAATTTGCCAATCTGGCGAGTGTTGGATCTCTCGGGAGTAAAAGACTGCTGGTCTATGACGTGATGAGGGTTCGATTCTTCCAAGCACACAAACGTTCACCTGGATTTGGGTTGTTGTTGATATTGTGCGTTGCGCTGATCCTCCTGCTGTACCTGGACGTTTCGTTTTTGCCTTCATCGCCCACGATGGCTTCTGCGCCTGTGCCAGAACCTGTTTTTTCTCCACCAGGCGGCTATTACGATCGAGACATTCAAGTCGAGATCGGCTGTTCACAATCCGGTACAGAGACGCTCTTTACGCTGGATGGCAGCGTGCCGACACATACGACGGGAACGCTCTATGCCCATCCGATCTGGTTGGATGCCGACGCGCCGGCTGTTGTCGTCATCCGTGCTCGTGTGGTCTTGCCCAACGGCGAACTTGGACCGGTCAAGAGCGCTTCCTACTTTGTAGGCGTGCCGGCGACGCTGCCCATAATCTCATTGGTCATCGATCCCGCTGATCTTTGGAGTGACGAACAGGGTATCTATGCCAACTTTCGTGAGACAGGGGATGCCTGGGAACGGCTCGCTGATGTGACGTATGTAGGCGAAGACCTTGGTTTAGGATTCCAAGTTCCGGCAGGCGTACGCATTCATGGGGAATGGACGCGCGCTTATGATAAAAAGTCGTTCCGGCTTTACTTTCGCCAGGAATATGGAATGAGCCGGTTGGTGTATCCTCTGTTTGGTGATAGTGGCATACAGTCTTTCAAGCGGTTGGTATTGCATAACGGTGGGAATGACTCTCCATCCCCGTCTACAAACTGGTCTCTGCTGCGCAACCAACTGGTTGCCGACCTGGCTCGCGAAACAAACGTGCAGGCTCCGCGCAACCAGCCTGTGCTTGTCTTTTTAAACGGTGAGTCCTGGGGAATCTATCAGCTTCGCGAGCATATAGACCGGTGGTTTCTGGCAGATCACTATGGTACTGATTCGGTGGATTTGCTAGATTCTCCGGATCATGCTCTGGTGGGAAGGATCGCCGAGGGAGATCGCGAGCATTGGGATCACGTGCTGCAGTTTGTCGAGACCCATAACCTCGCCGATCCGGTGAATTATCAGTATCTTGAAGAGCAGGTCGATCTCGATAACTTGGTTGACTATGCGCTTATCCAGATCTATTCGGCAAATGCTGACTGGCCAGAGCACAACGTTAACCAGTTTCGAGCCCGGCGTCCAGGCGGGCGCTGGCAATGGATACTGTGGGATAACGATTATAGTTTCGGATTGCATCTTGCCCCCGAGATCGGTTTTGAGGGTGAGCTCGTTGACCTGAACGTCGTGGAAAAGATTCTGAACTCGATCAGTCCGGAAACATCTGGATACGACACTTTGGTGTTGCGGCGGCTGTTCGAGAATCAAGACTTTAGGGCTCGGTTCTTGAGCCGGGCGGCTGATCTGCTTAATACGGCTTTTGCTCCCGCTCACGTCCTTGCACGGCTCAATGTGTTGGCCGGTGAGATTGCCCCGGACATCAATTATGAGGTCAGCCGATGGGGCGGGGAGGTCAATTGGGAGATCAGCGTGCAAGCGATGCGCGAGTTTGTTCAAATCCGGCCAGGCGTCGTTCGCCAGCACATTGTTGAGGCGTTTGGCCTGCCTGGGACGGCGACGCTCTCTTTTCAACCACCGTCCGCTGGTGCGGGTTACATTGCCATCAATGGCGAACTCTTGCCGGATCTGCCCTGGCAGGGAGTTTATTTTCAGGGTATGGACGTTCAGATTGTGGCTGTTCCGGCACCGGGCTATCAGTTCGTCGCATGGGACAACCCCAGCGTTGCGCAGATGCCGACCATCACGCTGACGGTCAATGCAGCGCTGACGCTGACTCCTCTCTTTGAAAAAATTGCCAGGGACGTTCCCCGGCCGGGAGATGTTGTGTTCGCCAAGTGTTATGCGGATGACAGCGATCCGCAAGGCGACTGGTTTGAGTTGCTTACCCGGCGTGGTGGACTGGATCTCAGAGGGTGGCGTATCACTGACAACGATACCAAGGTTGCTACAGATGAGGGATCTTTGATCCTGGCCGATCATCCGGCACTCGCTGACGTGCCCGGCGGTACAATCATCCGCATCATTGCCACTCAGACTGCCGCCAATGATCTCTACTTTTCAAAGGACGATCTGAATACCTGGGATAGGCTGATCGTTCTATATGTGGGCAACGGCCATCTGGATGTCGAAACTGATCCCCAGTTTCATCTGAGTGACAACGACAATCTCGTGCTTTTGGCCCCCGGGCCCACATCGGCGTTCAACGACGATCTCGGCATTGACTTTGCCGGAAGCGGCGTCGTGACACCGGCATCTTTTGGCGTTTTGGCTGACGGCGTGACCCAATCGTCTTGCAGCGTGCAAACCGAGTAACCAGAACCCTGTGTTGAGGAGATCTTATGGATAACTTGTTAGGCTTGACAACGCCAGCCCCGCTCTCACTGACGGCATTGGCGGTGAATCTCGTGTTGAGTATTGTTCTCTCGACCGTATTGGCCTGGTTCTACGAACGATATGGAAAATCGCTCTCGAATCGGGCTCACTTTGCGCAAACATTGCCCCTTTTGGCCATGACGACTGTCTTGATCATATCCGTGGTCAAGTCCTCGTTAGCTCTATCCCTTGGGCTGGTGGGCGCGCTCTCGATCGTCCGCTTCCGGACGGCGATCAAGGAGCCTGAAGAACTGCTTTACCTGTTTATGGCGATCGGCATTGGACTCGGCATAGGGGCTGATCAGCGCCTGCCAACGATTCTGGCCGTGTTGATCTTTATGGGTTACCTGATGATGCGTGTATTGATTGTGCCACGCCGCATAGCAAGCAATATGTACCTGCATGTGGCTGCGCCCGGCTCCGACAATACTTTTGCCCGGATCCGGAATGTGCTACTCGATCACGTTTCTTCTGTTGATCTGCGCCGCCTGGATCATGGCGACACGGATCTGCAGCTTACATGTCTGCTTGAGTGCCCAAACGACGAAGTGCTGGTTCAACTTTTGGATGATCTACGAGCCCAGGTTCCAGGATGTGAGTGCAGTTTTGTCGGACAAGACGATGCATTGGGACGATAGGGCATGAAACTTGGGCAAGAGAGGGCGGCGCTGCAACGACTGCACGTGCGTCTGGTATGGGTTTGGCTGCTGATCCTGGCTCTTGTCGTCGGCCTGCTTACCTGGGATCTGGGATGGTATCGACTGCTTGGATCCTTTTTACCGGATTTGCAGCGCGATATGGCGTCCAAGACGCCGATCTATGATCTAGCCACTTTGATCGTGGATATGGATTATGCCAATTATGACCAGATCCTGGGCCAGCGCGAGCGGGCATTACGTGATGGCGTATTCGTATCCTCAGAGCAAGATTTTGTGCCGGCTACCATACGCGTGGATCAAACAACCATTCCGGTCAAGATGCGGTTGATGGAAGGTCCAACCCGGTATTCAGAGACATCGGAGTGGTGGAATCTGGAGGTTCGTGTACGAGACGATCGGCAGATTCTCGGGCTAGGCCGATTCTACCTCCAAGATCCGGAAGCTAACAACTGGCTCAATCAGTGGGCGTTTGCTCGAGCCCTACAGCGCGAAGGCATTCTAACCGCGCGGTACGAGTTCGTTCGCCTGATCTTTAATGGGAATGACAAGGGCATCTATGCTGTCCAGGAAAGTTTCGCCGCAGAACTGTTGGAGGCCCAGGGGCGATCAAGAGGCGTCATTGTACGATTCAACGCTGACCTGTTATGGGAAGCGATTATGCACTTTGGGGGTGATGCCGAGGCGGCTTTTGCTGATCCGGTTACTAACCTTTCTATGGATACACTTGAGTATCTTGAAATCGATACCTTGCACGATCCTGATCCTGCACAGACCGTGGATATCGCAAGCCAAAGAGAACAAGCCATCGCGTTGCTACATTCGCTGCAAACAGGGTTGCGCCCGGCGTCCCAAGTGCTTGACATCGAGCAGTATGGCACTTTGCTCGCATTAACAGATCTGTGGGGTGCGATTGGGGGCGTGTCGTTCGTCAACCTGGGGTACTATTATAACCCCGTTACCCAAAGGTTGGAGCCGATTGCCTCTAATGCCGATGCGCTTGGATCACAGGCACGGCTGTCATTGACCACGACGTTCGATGACCCTTGGCTTCAGGTAGCCTACGTTCGCCAAGCGTCGCGTATCGCCCAACCAGAATATGTTGACCAGATCCAGGCTGCGTTAGAGGAGGAATGGCAATCCCTGGCGAACACGCTCAGGGTGGAGAATAAGGATTTGATCCCCCCCTGGAAAGAATTGCGAAAGCGACAGGAGGACATGCGGCGTTCACTCGATCCCGTGCAATCTGTTTTTGCCTACCTGGATTCCAGCCAACCAGGGGAATTTCCAAAAGGGTATGCAGCGTTGCAGATTTATGTCGGAAATGTCTTGAACTTGCCGGTGGAGGTTCTGGGATTCGAGATCAACGGCGCAACTTTTGTGCCGGTCGATCCAGAATGGGTCCAGGCGGGTACACTAGTCGAGGGAATGGATGGTGTCGTTTTAAAGGACCTCAACTCGGCACGATTTCCAGTGGTCGAGTACGCCCGATTTAGTATTCCGCTCTCCAAGATCCAAGAGGTGGATCGCGAGATTGATTACAATCGCGAACTCGAGATCCAGGTTGTCACACGGATTGCGTCCGGCTCGGATTCTCGGCTGACGCCCGTACGTTACGGCTTGCCGGCAGGTGTTGCAGAATGAACGATGAGTCGATACTGCGCTACGAACTCAAATTTGTCTGTGCGAGGCAGTGGCTCGCGCAAGCGCGCTCTTGGATCAACCTGCACCGGGCGGGTCTACGCGTTGCCTATCCACCCCGACGTGTCAACAGCCTGTACCTCGATACGTTACAATTGGGGCACCTGAGGGCCAACCTGGATGGATTGGGAGCGCGTCGCAAAGTTCGCTGGCGATGGTATGGTGAGGATTTGAGTTTTGCTGCGCAGGTCTATCTCGAACTTAAAGAGAGATACGGGTTGGTCGGTGCCAAAAAGCGAACACTTTTGCCCTGTTCATTGGACATGACACGCCGGTGGCACGATATTCTTTCCTCTGTTCGTCTCCACGCCGGAAATGAGTGGCAGGGAACACTCTTGACCGCAAACCAGCCTGTACTGCTCGTCTGCTATCGACGCGAGTATTATGTCAGTTCCGACGGGATGGTTCGGGTTACATTGGACTTTGAGCAGGAGGCGTACGCTCAACAATTTGGTCTACGACCCAATCTCCGCAACCGACTGCCAGAGTTCGATTTGATCGTGATCGAAGTCAAGGCCGAGCGTGCACACGCTGCGCGGGTACAAGACATTGTCGCTGATTTTCCCATCCCACGAAGCCGTCATTCGAAATACGTGCAAGGGATGCTCGCGGCGATCTAGACCCAGCCGTTATCGAATTTCGACGGTAGACAACGCGATCGCTTGATCTGGCTGCTCGATTCCTGCGCCATCTCTGGCGGGCAGCCGCTCCATACTGGGCCAGCGATACATACCGACCTTGAGGGTATACGTTCCCGGAGGCATATCTGGCTTGAGCGGAAGGGGATGTGTATCCGGTACGATATCTCCCGGACTCCAGCCCAGGGTGGAATATCGTCTGTTCATGGGTACGCCATCGTGACTGGTCGCCGGTTGCCCCGTCGGTCCGACGAGATGAACAAAGGCGATGTAATCATCATCTGGAGAACGTATCGCTTCCCAATAGAGCGTCACCTGGATTTCAGAGCCCACGTCGCCTGTGTCTGGAGCCTCATAGCCCAGGAGCCGGATCTGGTCAGAAAAGGTGGCTTTAACGCGGGTTGCTCCCTCGATTGTGCCCTGCCAGGGAACGCTTACATATCCCAAGACGAGACCTTCGACTCGCGTGTCCGAGACCGACAGGTCTAGCGGGTAGGCACCCACTGGTGTCTCTGTGGTCGTTGTCAAGACGAACCGTTCGGCGATGATCTGACCTGGTCGCCACCAATCCACCGGTATGCTGAGTGGTGTCATCTTGTTTCGATACGCCCAATTCGCGCCATCCACGGGCGAAAACATGCGCAGCCGGGTTTGGAAAGCACTGTTGACGACTTGGGTTGCCTGGAAGTAGAGTGTCACATAGACTGCTTCCCCCGGTTCGATCCGCTCGGGCCAATGCTGGCTCTGCACCAGGTGGACGCCTTCGGCCAGCTCTGCATTGATGGGCCGGATCTGTCCGCGATCGAACCCGCTCGATTGGTAGCCCCATACAAGAAATGGAGATCGCGCGTCGTATGCTGTCTCGTATCGTCCTAACAGCTCGTAGCGATCCTGAAACCATCCTGTTTGCGTTAGCCAGCTCCAAGCAATGGTATTTGTCGAGACGCAGTACTCGGGAGGGGATACATTCAGCGCATCCATCAGCATAGACATCTGTTTTTGATCGCGGGCAGTCCCATCCCACAACACAAGGGGACGATCTGCCCGGTAGCCAATCCGCGCGGAGCCCATTACGGCGGCTGTGGGTTCGCAGTGGGACGATAGCCAGTTCCCTACATGGCGTTCGATCTCGTATTGGGCACGTGGGCGCGCCTGGTAGCGATGTCGTAAAGAACTGATTTGGGCGCTGCCCAGTGGCAACAGTGCGAGCAGTGCCAGACACAGTGACGCGGGGATCGCGTGGTGATAGAAACGAATGGGTCGGACAAGTGCCTGTGTCTCGATCCATTGTGCACCCCGGCCAATGCCCCATCCTGCCAGCAGTGCGCTCGCGACCAGGAGGCAAGATCCGGCAATGGAATCGCTGCCTATGGATATGAGCAAACACCCCAACACGCCGATCCAGACGGCCTTTTGCCTGACGGTCAAGAGTCCCAATCCAATCAGGGGCAGCCAGAGCCAATACCAGTCGCTCTCGGCCAACAACTGCTTCAGGTAGCTCAAGCCAAACAGGCTGAACCGGGGTGGCGGAAGCAGAACACCGAGCGCATATATCGATACCAGCACATGCGCTGACACGGCAACAGCCAGGGCAAGGACCGATCGGAGGGGGAAACGCTGCTGTTCGCGCCACTGTAAACCGAGCATAGCTATCCCCCATACCAGCATCATCCAATCAAAGTGCACCCATAACATCCATGCCAACACACTCCCTTGAATCTGCCAGTCACCTCGTATGGCCAGCCAGACCGCGATCCAGAACAGCGCCAACGCCCAAGAGAATTCGGTGCCCAGGGTGGATGCAACGAGAGGATTAGACACAATCACAATTGCTGATGACATGGCCGCAAGTGGGCTTCCAATCGAGCGACCGATGTTATACAGCGCCAGGGCGGTCGCACTCCAGCCAAGTGAACTCAACATGATGCTTGCCGGAAGCAGGGGAATTCCTACCAGGTCCAGGAGCACCCATAACAGGATGTACAGCGGCGACGTCATCCTGGCAGTGGTCAGATCGAAGGCTAACTCACGACCTGACGCAAGGTTGCGCGCATAAGCAAAGGACATATACACATCGTCGCCTGGCGGTGTTCTCCACAACAAGGCAATGATCAGTGGAACAACGAACAGTACCAGCACCAAGATAAAAACGATCGGGGAAAGGGCCGGTCGTTTTACGATATCGAGCTTGGTTTCATATCGGGTTGTTTCCGGCGTACGTTCAAAAGCCATCTCTATTGAATCTCGATCTTGCGCTCGAGCACAATCCGTGAATCGGGAACGTTGTCTCCGCCAGGACCATATATGGGCAGGCGTTCCTGTGTCGGCCAATAATACATTCCCAAGGATACCTGATATTCTCCTGGCGGCAGATCGGCAGGCAATGCAAGTTGGTGAACGTCATCCACCGTTGTTCGCACCGTCCACTGGGTGGTAGGAAACGTATTGTCTCGAGGCATCGTATCCCATCCGGCAACATATTGTCCCTCGGCATCTAGCAGGTGTACAAAGATAGTGTAATCCAGAGGGGGCCTGGCCAGGGCTTGCCAATAGAGAACAAGCTCACAAGTATCGCCGGGAGCAAGTTGGATGGGGGACAAGTCATAGCCGATTAATCTGATCGTAGGGCCCAGACGATAGTTCAGGACGCGTGTTGCTCCCAAGATCTCATCGCTGTCATCTATTGCTATTCCAAGAGTGGCTGCATCCATTCCATTGAGCGTAATACTACTTTCCTGCTGTACCAGAGCGTGGGTCGATTCGTCTTCTTCAAACACCACTTGAGACGCTTGGATGATCGCCGGTCCATACCCTTTTTCTCCTCTGTAGGCAGCAAAGCCTGCCACCGATGCCTGAAAGATACGGATGTCTTGCGCATTTACAAAGGACATATCCTGGCTGGCAATTGCTATGCCCACGTCTGTTGCGCGCAGAGCCTGTATGGTGACCACGCTGTCCTGGCTTGCCAAAATTCCCTTATCGTACACGCGAATCAAGTCGACATCTTGGATGGCGATCTGACTTTTCCTGGCATCGATCGCGTTCTCGATGATGTCGTGGAATGCGCAGCCTTCGATCCGGCCTTCGGCGAAATCGCTGTCAAATGCATTTTGTGCCGAGTTGGCAAACTCGGTATCGATGAACTCGAAATGGGCACGAACGATACGAATTGCTCCCGGTGCGGCGGAATCCAGCAAGCGACAGCGCCGCAGGACGACGGCGCTTTCATAAAAGGTAACGCCTCCCTCCGTCACCCATCCATCACGGTGAATTCCGGTCGTGCCACGAATCTCGACATTTTCTAGCAAGGACACGTCGTGGGGATCGGTTCGGAGCACGGCGATCCCGGCCCATTCTTGTTGCTTGGGCACAAGGTAGATGCGCTCTTGTTCCTGCCCGCGCAATAACAGTGGGCCGCTGGACAAAAAAACGGCTCCAGGGTCAAAGGTCAGTGTGACTGGCTGAGTGGCCCGTAGCCCGATCCCCGCTGGCAAGACCAGGTCTCCATCCACTGCCCAAGTTCCCGATTTCAGTTCGAGAAACCCAGGACGGTCGCTCATAGCCAGGAATGGATAACGCTTCACAGCCTCTTGTATTGAGGGTTGAGCGGGCAGCACGGTCGCAGACAAGGCTGCCGGTAAGTCTTGTTGTACGTCGACGACGATCGGTTCCTCTATTCCGACCAAGGTAGTCAGGAGTTGCAATGTGCCGGGCCCGGAAAAAGTCTCTTGCGATTGTAGCTCCTGGATCGTCCCAGTGGGAATGTGCAGGGTCACATATTGGGGAATGATGCCGGTCGCGTGCTGTAAGACAACTTGATCTCCGGCTTGGTCGTGTAACAGATCGGCATCCTCTTGTGCGATCCAATCAGCGCACAAGTTGATGGTGTGTTCTCCGATCTGCAGTTGCTGCAAGATCACAGGGTAGCGGGTCAAGTTGCCTACTCGTAGATCGATCGTCGAATGGGTGATTTCGCCAAACGGATCGACGCTGCGCTGGTAGGCATGCACGGTTTGTGCGGGGCGCAGGGCGGCAAGAAGCGATACTTGCCGCCTGGCCAGAGTATCCCAGGGCAGCTCTAGCTTGGCGGTGGGAAGCTCTTGGGCGAGCGCAGCATAGTAGCGTTCCAAGTCCTTGTTATAGCGCGCGCGCAGTTCGTCGAGGTATTCGGGACGCGAGATGCGCAATACTTCGTGGACAAAAGCACGCATCACCTCGGGATCGCTGTATTGGGCCAGGTCTATCAAGTGAACGTTTCTCGGTATGGATGCGAATCGGTCGTAAGCAATGGGCTCTAGTTGTGATGTGAGCGGATTGTAATAATAGCGTTCGTTATGCTCAATCGTTCCTTGACGAGCCCCCCACAGGTTCGTGTGGGCGATGTAACGCCCCATCCGTTCCGCGTCGAAAACCGTGGAGGCGTCCAGCTTTTGACTCTGAAATGCGCGCAACAGCCCTAATGCTGTTACGGCTTGTTTGCTCAATGCGTGATCGCCGATGACATCATCG
>JAFGJF010000411.1 GCA_016929205.1 Anaerolineae bacterium | reverse complement strand
GCCGCAGGGGCGCAACCTGAAAGCCGGGCGCGACGCGCTGCGTGTACTTGGCATCGAAACAGGGATCAGCCTGCGCCATGGCATCGTCACCGAACAGATCATGGACGAGATCCACGAGGGCGAGTACGATCTGGTCGCGCTCGGATCCACCTATGCCGCCCAAAGCCTGCGCCGTTATTATGTGCACAGCATCACCGATCTGGTCGTCGAAAACGCCCACCGCCCCGTGCTTGTTGTGCGCCATCTAGCAAGAGACCAGGCAAAAAGGACCGAGTAACAAGATCTTGGCATCAACCGTTCCTCTTTTGACAGCCTGATCAACTTGTAGAGCCCATTTCCATTGAATTTGTACAAGCGATGTCACAGGTGTATAATGCTCTCGTCATCTATGCCAAACCCCATATACAATTGGGCCATCGCTAAGCTCTATTCTGCAACTAAAATGCCATAGAACATTAAATTGTAGCGCCTTTAAAAGGAGGAGATAAACGATGTCAACCGGACAACAAGCCTGGGTTTACGTCGGAACCTATACGACAAAAGCGTCGGAAGGAATCTATGTCTATCGCCTGGATCTGCCATCCGGCGCTTTGACCTTGGGCAGTGTCACGACAGGCATAGACAATCCTTCATTCTTGACCTTGCATCCGCAGGGGCGTTATTTGTACGCGGTAAGCGAAATTAGCGACTTTAATGGCCAGCCCAGCGGCGGGATCAGCGCCTTTGCCGTCGATCCCCAAACAGGAAAACTGACTTTTTTGAACCAGCAGCCCTCCTGTGGTAAAGGTCCGTGTTATCTAAGCGTCGATCACACCGGCAAGTACGTCCTGGTAGCAAATTACGTGGGGGGAAATGCGGCTATCCTGCCCATTGAGGACAATGGACGGCTCGGGGCAGCCAGTGATGTTGTCCAACACCACGGCTCCGGTACCGATCCCCGGCGGCAGAAAGGCCCTCACGCACACTCGATCACGGTGGACCCAAGCAACCGCCGTGCTATCGTCGCCGACCTTGGACTGGACAAACTCATGGTTTACCAACTCGACCTTGTACAGGGCCGGCTAGAGCCTAACAAGACACCATGGGCCCAACTCCACGCCGGAGCCGGGCCACGCCACCTGGCGTTTTATCCCGGGACCAAGTACGCTTATGTGATTAACGAGCTTGACTCGACGATGACCGGTTTTGCCTACGATCAAACGAGCGGTGCGTTTGAAACGCTGCAAACTGTTTCTACACTTCCCCAAGACTTTGAAGGCATAAGCTATTGTGCCGACGTGCACATTTCGCCTTCCGGCCACTTTGTTTACGGCTCTAACCGAGGGCACGATAGTATTGTTGTTTTTCAAATCGACCAGGATACAGGTAAACTTGACTACGTCGATCACACGCCGACTCTGGGTAAAACGCCGCGCAACTTTTGCATCACCCCGAGCGGAGAATGGCTGCTGGTGGCCAACCAAGATACCGATACTGTGGTCACGTTCCGCATCAACCAACAAACGGGCAAACTGCTGCCAACGGGGCAGATCGCCGATGTGCCAACGCCTGTTTGCCTGAAAACCATTGTCCAATAGTCCGTTGAGGCCAAAGAAATTGCTTCGCTGTCATTACCCTCCAGGCTTCAGGTAACGCACATATCCTCCCGCCTTGAGTTGATTGCCGATGTTGTCTTTGAGCAGATTGCCCGAGATATGCATCAACGTGTCACCATAGTCTCTATCCTGGACCATACTGGCCAAACAGGGATAATGATGGTGAAGCAATCCCGCTTTTTGCACCGCTTCGTCCACGGTGACGCCAACCAGCCCCTGTGCCACATGCCGGGCACACCCACAAACCGCATCGCGGCGAACCTGTACGTCCGTGATGCGCTGCGTGTCAGGATCGACGGTGATTTGCAAGTTCGGACGGCCAAAATGGCGGGCAAACTCGACAATAAAAGGATGGTCAAATTCGACGCGTTGTTTGCGCCCGGTGTCGTAATGCGTACTGGCCAAAGAACAAAGCGGCTTGGGGGTCGCACAGGCCACGCCAATATCTTTAAGCCAGCCACAAAGCTGTCGGGCCAGCCCGCGCGGCAGCCAGGCCTCGTTATCAACAGCAACTATCACCGCCTGTGCACCCGTCATCTTGCAGATGTCGGGCAGCAATTCGGCGATGCCTTTGTGCTCGCCAAAAGACAACACCAGGTCCGCTGGCGAAAAACGTTCAGGCAAATGATCTTCTGGATAGTCGACAATCGGGGGCAGCGCAACCGGCGCCTGCCACGTCTCAATTTCCCAATCTGACGGACCGTTCGCACGAATGTTTTTTACGTGTCGTTTTCCATATTCACCTGATACAATGGCCAAAATACGCATCGTTTATGCTCCCTAACCTAACCTGGTCAATCCACCTCGATTGATGGGGGTGATTTCGTACGACAATTCGATGGCACCCTCGGGGCAAATGTCCTCGCACGTACCACAGTAGGCACAGTCTTTGGCTCGGACAATGGTTGGTAACGCATCGACCATCTCGACTGCCTTGGTCGGGCAATAGGTGATGCACAATCCACATCGTGTACAGCGATCCAGATTAATTGTAGGCAATGCCCAAGTGTCCATTGACCCTCAACCTCCATTCACATTCCCAGTATAGCACATTACAGAGCTGGCGGATGTGACAAAAGTTACACATCCCCCAAAAAAAGACGCTCCCCAGTTTTCAGGGAGCGTCTACATTACAAAACAATCCTATAGCTTGGCACTCACTACAGCCATAGCTTAAGTCAAATAGTCTCGCAATTGCCGGCTGCGGCGCGGGTGGCGCAAACGACGCAACGCTTTGCCTTCGATCTGACGAATGCGTTCACGCGTAAGCCCAAATTTTTGGCCAACTTCTTCCAAGGTATAACTGCGCCCGTTTTGCAGGCCAAACCGCAAACGCAAAATACGGGCTTCGCGCGGCGTCAGCGTGCTCAACACCTCTTCTACCTTGTCGCGCAACAAGTTTTGATAGGCGCTCTGCGTTGGCGTTGGCGTGCCTTCATCTTCAATAAAGGAGCCCAGTTCGCTGTCTTCTTCTTCGCCGACAGGTCGTTCCAACGAAAGCGGACGCCACGACACCTTGAGCATCCATTGTACCTTGCGTGGTTCCAAATCCATCTCGTGAGCGATCTCTTCAGGTGTAGGCTTGCGACCGTGTTCCTGTTCCAATTGGCGAGCTGTTTTGTAGAGCCGGCGAATCCGATCGCTCATATGCACGGGCACTCGAATTGTCCGCCCTTGATCGGCAATCGCGCGGGTAATCGTCTGCCGGATCCACCACGTAGCATAGGTGCTAAACCGGTAGCCACGCGTATAATCAAACTTTTCGACGGCCTTCATCAAACCCAGGTTGCCCTCCTGGATTAGATCCAAAAAGGGAACGCCTCGGCCCATGTACTTTTTGGCTATGCTCACAACCAATCGGGTGTTGGCCTTGATCAAGTGCTCGCGTGCCAATCGCGCTTCTTCAATGACAAACTCGAGCACTTCGCGGTCTCGAAGATCGACATCGGCGCGTTTTAGCTTGCGTTTGGCATCTCGTCCCCGGCACAACGATTTGGCCAGCCCGACTTCTTCCTCCAAAGACAACAGAGGTACGCGCGCCATTTCCTTCAAATAAAGACCAACTGAATCATCGCTGGAAATGCCACTCAAGTCAAAAAGATCATTCTCAATCTTGATCTCTTGGGCAGCCATCATTTCAACAGAACTATCCGGTTCTTGCACATCATCTTTTTGATCATATACTTCGATCCCGGCTTCGTTCAATCGTATAAACACGTCTTCTACATCGTCCATCTTTTCTTCTGGCGATGGAAACATTTCAATCACATCATCCATCGTCAGGTATCCCTGCAGCTCGGCCTTTTCTAACAGTTCTGCAACGACATCAACTTCAAGTTCACTCATTCTATTCTCTTTTCCCCAAAATCTACAAGCTTTAAGACGGCCAGGCGAGGATCAATATCATCCAATTCACAATCACATTGCCCTTGGTTCAGATTGATGCCACAGCGAGGACATAGTCCTTTGCAATCCGGCGTACACAAGATTTGCATAGGTGTAGAAACAATGACCAGATCGCGCAATATGGGACGTAGATTTATGTATCCACTAGCATCTATCGGAGAAACTTGCTCGCCCGGTGATATCTCTGTTACGGGTCTGAAGCATTCCTCCAATTCGATCTCGACCGTATTTCTGACCTGCACTGAACAACGTGTGCACTCGGCCTCGATATCCACTGCCAGCATACCATAACCAACTATATCGTCATCAGTACGCAAAAACGTCAATTTTCCTTTGACGCTTTCAACTGACAAATCATCGCTTAGATCTTGAAAGCCCAGATCAAACTTGGCGTCAAATTGAGCGCCTACCGGCCTGTCTAGTAATTTTCCAACGTAAAGGTGCATCGCTACTGTCTTTTCATAAAAAAAACGCGAGCCCCACAACCTACCTGTTTGGTTTCCGAAGGTTGGTATCGCATTTTCCTAAAGCGTCTCAATTATAACACAGGAATGCAAGATCGTCAAGGGTTCTCGTCCAAGTTTTAATGTTTCTTATGTAAACTAGAGTCATTTTTGAACGGATTCGGCTTGCGAATTCACAGAAAATGAGTAAAATGGTATATTCGTGTCTCAATTCCGGCTTTTTGGTTTTGGAGAATATAGCATAGTGAAAAAAGTAATTCTGATTTTGAGCCTGATTTCGGGCTTGGTAACGGCCAATGCGCTCACATTACGTGCCGCCTCCCCGTTGCAACAAGGAACCTGCCTCATTAGCGCACCGGCGACGGGCAGCGTTCTGCGCGGGCAGGTTTCAGTTCAAGGAACGGCCAAGCATCCAGGCTTCACGGGATATCAAATCGGCTACGCCCCCGAGCCCAATCCGACGGGCGAATGGAAATTTTTCGCCAGTGGCCGGGAGCAGGTTGAAAACGGGCAATTGGGCATTTGGAACACGACATCACTGCCAGATGGAAACTACAAACTCTTGGTCGAAGTGTTTCGCAACGATGGAAACAAGGATCTTTGCTTTTCGGGAACAGTGTCACTCAATAACACCGCTCCCACGGCGACGTTTACTGCGGTGCCGTTACCTACTGCGGCAAATACGCCAACGCCACTGCCTTCTCCCACCACAACGACCACGGTCATCATCGAGCAACCACCGACACCCACACCGAGGGCGACGCCAACGTATTCTGCAGTAGATAATCCCACACCCACGCCACAGATGACACGTTTCAAGTTACCCATCGAGATAAGCAGCGTTCAGGATTGGTCTTGTAAAGGCGCATTGGTGACCATTGCCATCACTACAGTGGCTGCCCTCTATTTTATCATTCGCAATGTCGTGATTGGTGGCGTTCGCAAGGCGAGCCAACCCAAGGGTGTGGAAGGATTCCACCACCGCAGACCGCGCCAATACTAAATATCTATCCACATTTTGCTCTCGTCACGAGGATGGGGACGAGAACGATTTTTTTAGGCACGGGCAGACATGCGGATAATTCGTCCTGCTCTCCAGACCGCAAATGAAATGGGCTCGCCCGACAGGACCTCGGCGATAATTTTGTGCACATCAGATGCGGTTTTGATCGGGTGACCAGCCATTTCAACGATAATGTCACCTTTTCTGACCCCTGCCCGTTCGGCAAGCGAACCGGTGCTTACGCTTCCAACATAGACGCCCTCAGGACGGTCGCTCGCTGCCTTGACCGTTGCGATCGACACACCCAGGCGCACCTTGGCCCGTTTGGCCAGTGGTAGTAGCCGGTTCAAACTTGCATGATCAAACCCCACAATCACCCGCTCTCCGATCACAATGACTGGCACATCGTGCTGTCCGCTGATACGCACCATCTCGCGCAGGGCAAGCGGATCACTCGACACATCAAAAACCGTATACTCGAGATTTCTCTGGTTCATAAAATCACGAACTTGATGGCACGCCGGAGAGATTGGCGTCACATACAATGTAATCGAAACCGACTCAGACTCTGGCATACAAATATCACTCTCTTTTTTCTGCTGTTACTTCCACCTTGTCAAGATCGTTTCCCGCTTGAATATCTTGACAGCAAAGTATAACATCACTAGATCCAAAATAAAAGTGACCATACTCGCATACAGCACCATCTGCACGTTAACGAACACCCAGCCGGCCAACACCACTAGACTGATGCTGACAATTGGAATCACAAAAACGCCCGTAATCTGCTGCGCAGCCCGGGGATCATTGAACCGCGAAGACACGATCACGCCACAAAGGACTGACAAAAACGCCAATAGCGGGCTAAACAGCAGCATACTGAGCACCCATACGGCACGAATGCTATAGGCAAACACACTCGGCGGAGCAATAAACCAGAGTCCGACCAGCATCACCACGAAAGAGAGCCAGGTCAGTGCGACCGCCGGTGAGGTCGCCGCAATACTTTTGCCCATCAACAATTCCCAAGTCGAGATCGGCGTAGCCAACAGCGGTTCGAGCGTCTTGGTCTGCTTTTCACCAATGATGCTGAACGCAGCAATATAGACCGGCAGCATCATTGGGATCATGAACAAATAAAACATATACTGCTCGTTCATCTGGATCACAAATGCCTCAATTTGTGGCAGGTGAGCAAGCTGCTCGGGAATCGGCAATTCGTCCGCATCGACGTCCTTGCCCTGGGCATCGGCCCAAATGATGAAATAGTCAGTAGCCAAAATCATCGCCACCAACAACACCGGGATCAATGCCATTGTCCACAAGATAGCCTTGTTGCGTACGAGTTCGGCCCATTCCTTTTGAACCACGACCCATACGCGATACCAGTTTACGTTTATATCGTTCCTCCAGACACAAAGATGGCTCGCATTGAGAGCTGCTTTCAAGCATCCTCGCCACGATGTTGTGCCATCAGGTCGAAATAGACTGATTCGAGCGAGTGTTCTGCCTCTTGCACAAACTGAACGTCTGCCCCGGCCAAAACCAGCGCGCGTACCAATTCAGGATTATTGATTTCCGGTTCATCCAGTTTGATCAACAGGCTATTGTCAACCCGGCGCACATCCTGCACAAAGGGTAAAGCTTGTACAGATGCAACGTGCTCTGGCGCAACCACGCGCAGCCGGACTTGAGTACCGCTTCCATACAAACGTTGGCGCAACCGTATCGGCGTATCCACACAAATCAAGCGCTGTTTGATCACGCCGATGCGATCGCACAGTCTGTCGGCTTCATCGAGGTTGTGCGTGCAAAGAAATATCGTGCGCCCTTGACTGCGCAGCGCTTCGATAAACTCGCGCACAATGCGTGCTGCATCGGGGTCCAAGCCACTGGTCGGCTCGTCGAGAAAAAGCAAGGGAGGCTCATGCATCAAAGCACGAGCAATAGCTAGCTTTTGCCGCATTCCCTTGGAAAAACGACCAACCATCTCGGTACGGCGGTCCCAAAGCCCCAGCATTTTGAGGTACTTTTGTACCTGGCCCTGTACGTCATCCACACCATATAGTTTTGCAAAAAACGCCAGATTGGTTATCGCATCCAACCGGTCATATAGCCCTGGTGTTTCGGTGAGAATCCCCACGCTGGCGCGGATCGCCTCATCCTCTGAGCCGACCTCGTGACCCGCGACCCAGGCTGCTCCCTGGCTGGGAGCGATCAAGGCACACAACATCCGGACCGTCGTCGTCTTGCCGGCCCCATTTGGCCCCAAAAAGCCAAACACCTCACCTTGTTCCACCGTCAGGTTCAAAGCGGAAACGGCAAGGTTGACCGTCCCCTGCCGGGCGTTTACCGTGAATTGTTTGCTCAAGCCCTCGGCGCGAATGATGTGCGTCATAACCCCACTAACTCGCTACATCCCGCCGCAATTGCTCCATATCAAAGCCCGCCGGATCGGTCTTGCCAACGAGAGAGATGTCCTTGTGCCCCATAATGTCCCCGACCTTGATACCGTATTTGGCAACCAGCGTTTTGCACAGGGCAACTAGTACCCGGTACTGAGCCGGGGGATAGGGATCAATGCCATCGTTCTTGTTCACTAACTCAATACCGATCGAATAGTCGTTCGTATCCGGAACGCCTTTCCATATGCTTTTGCCGGCGTGCCAACCCCTAAGTTCGTCCTGAACCATCTGCACGATACGCCCGTCCTTGCCAATGTTGTAATGTGCACTGACAAAGGCTTGCGGGTTGGTGAACCAGCGGATAACGCCTTCCAGCGTGCTGTTTGCCGTCGCGTGGACAACGATCGCCCATATTTTGGCGCCTGCCGGACGCTGATTATAGTGCTGTGATTGAATAAACTCGATCGCGAGTTCCGAAGGTGCCACCGTTGTCGATATGTTTGTCAAATCCGTGATCGGCTGGATCGTCGTCGTCGCGGGTGGGGGCGGCGCTGACAATTGGTTAGCAGCCGGAATGAGCAGCACTTGCCCTACACGAATCGTCCTGGGATCGGTGATGTTGTTAACCCGAGCAATATCGACGTACCGTTTGGCATCCCCATAAAATCGAACGGCAATCTGCGCCAGCGTATCCCCTCGTTTGATCGTATATCGCTGCCCGGTGGCCGGGATCGTCGTCGTAGGCACGGTGACAGGTGTCGAAGAAACGGGTTGGCCGCTTACATCGGGGATGTACAACACCTGGCCTACACGGATTGCAGCAGGGTTGGTGATATTGTTGGCCCTGGCAATATCAACGTATCGTTTGGCATCTCCATAAAAACGAACGGCAATCTGCGCCAGGGTATCTCCACGCCTGACAGTATACTGCCTGGCTGCGGCCGAAGGTGGCGGTGTGACCACAACAGCAGACCATGATCTGGTCCAGTCACTCAACATCTGTGATACCACTTGATCCAGACTTTTGCCCTCGCTCTGAGCGCGCTGCCGGGCTTTCTGGTATGCTTGTTGATCAACATTTACAGTCACGGGTATAGTGCTCATATTGATCCCCCTTTCCATAAAAGTGGGTACTAGATAGAACAAGAAACTGTTCTTTTATTATACCAAACTATTATCGCATATGCAATGTGTTAGATAGAGGCACGTCTGTTGACACTAACCTTACACACAAAGACGCTGCAAACATGACAATCGCCAGGGAAACATTCCCTGGCGATTGTCATATATCATACTGCTTCCGGTCAAAAACGGCTCACGAGCTTGGGTTTACGCCCGCAGCGTCGCGCCCAGCTGACGTCCAAGCTGCTTGACGATCTTGTCCCTCAGCTTGGCCACGACCTTGTCGGTCAGCGTCTTGTCGTCGGCCTGGTAGGTCAGTGCATAAGCCAGGCTCTTTTTGCCGGCGCCGATCTGCTCGCCGCGATAAACGTCGAACAACTCGACCTCACGCAGCATTGGACCGCCGGTTTCGGCGATCAGGTCGCGCACGGCAACGGCTGGCGTCGCCTCATCGACCACCACCGCCAGATCCTCGTATACCGGCGGGTGGGTCGAGGGCGTCCTGGCGGCGAAAACCTGGCCCCATCCGGACAAGAGCACATCGAGATCAAATTCGAGCGCGCACACCGTCTGGGCGGATAGTTCGAACGCTTCTCGCACGGCAGGATGCAGTTCACCGGCAATGCCGACCACCTTGCCGCCCACGCTCACCTGCGCACAGCGACCAGGATGGTACGCCGGATAAGAACCGCGTTCCCAAGCCACGTTTCGCTCTCCCAGTGCCTGGCACAGCGCCTCGACCACACCCTTGAGATCGTAGAAATCAAGCAACTGGCGATCCTGTCCCTGCAACCAGCTCGCCGTTTCGCGTGGACCGGTCATAACGATGCACAAATGGCGCGGTTCATCGGGCAGCACCTGTCCGGGTTGAGGATAGTACACGCTGCCGATCTCGAAAACGGCCACCCGATCGAGAAAACGCGCATTGTTGCGCACCGCATTGAGCACACTGGGCAGCAGATGACGGCGCAGGTGCGTCCGGTCGCTGGACAGCGTGTTGCGCAGCGCGATGTACTGGCTGCGATCGATCTCGGTACGGCCAGGATCGAGCTTGGCATCATCACGAGCATCAACGATCGAATAGGTGATCATCTCATCCAGCCCGAAACGCGCCAACAAATCTTGGACAAGCGTTTTGCTTTCCAGGCGAACGTTACGCCGCTGTGGCGGCATCTCGTCCGCGATCAGCGTGCAGGGGAAGCGATCGTAGCCATAGATCCGGCCGATCTCTTCCACCAGGTCCGCTGGGATGTTAATATCCAGACGATAACCCGGCACGGTGACAGAAAGCACCTCTCCCGATTGCACAACCTGGAATTCGAGCGATTCCAGGATGCGCACGATCTCGTCCAGCGGGATGTCGATGCCCAGGATGCGCCGCACCAGGCTTAACGGCAAGTCGATCGTCTGGAATGGCTGCTTGCCGGGATACAGATCGCCGAAAACAGTGTCGACCGTACCATTGCCCAGCTCGGCCATCAGCCACGCCGCGCGCGCCGCGGCTTGGACCGTCAACTCGGGAGCGACACGTTTGCCAAAGCGCATGCTGGCTTCGGTGACCAGCTTGAGTTTTTGCGATGTGCGCCGATTATTCAAGAAATGAAAATTGGCTGCCTCGATCAGCACCTCGGTCGTCTCTGCGCTGACCTCGCTTTCCTGCCCGCCCATGACGCCGCCGATCGCGATCGAGCCGCCGCCATCGGTGATCATGAGCATCTCTGTATCCAGGTCCCGTTCTTCGTCGTCGAGCGTGGTCAGTTTTTCACCCTCATAGGCGCGCCGCATGATAATCGCCGGTTTGTCGCCATCGGGCCGCGCACGCAGGGTGCGATAATCAAAGGCATGCAACGGCTGCCCGAGTTCGAGCATCACATAGTTGGTAATGTCGACCACGTTGTTGATCGGCCGCATGCCGACCTTGAGCAATCGCTGCTGCATCCAGAACGGCGACGGCTTGACCTCAACGCCTCGGACCATCGCCGCAGTATACCGTCCGCACAGATCCGGATCGGCGATTTCCAGTTCGACAAAACCGACACGCTCATCGAGTTGCACGTGATGTGTTTCGGCAACCTGCAACACATCGCGTTTGAGCGGCTTGCCATAGATCGCCGCCGTCTCACGGGCAATGCCAAACACGCACTGCAAATGTCCGAACGCACCCTTGATGTCCAAGTCGAGCACGGCATCCCCCATATAATCGACCAGCGGCATGCCTACAGGGGCATCTTGAGGCAGGTAAAGAATGCCGGTGTGCTCGTCACTCAAGCCAAGCTCTTTTTCCGAGCACACCATACCTTCGGAACGAATGCCCCGGATCTTGCCGGCCTTGAGCCGCGCCTTGCTGCCATCATCCTTGTGCCCGTCGACCAATAATGCTCCCACGGTCGCGAACGCCACCTTGAGCGCTCGGTCGGGCATGCCGTCTTCATACTGCTTGACGTTCGGCGCGCCGGTAACGACGGTGAGGGGTGCACCGGCCCCATACTCGACAACCGCCAGGCACAGCCGGTCGGCGTCAGGATGCGGTTTCACGTCCATAATCTCGCCAACGAAAATGTATTCCCGCCCCCAATCCTCGCCGATTTTTTCCACCGAATCGACTTCCAGTCCGGCGAGTGTCAGGCGCGTTGCCAGTTCATCGACCGAGACGTCTATATCAACATACTCTTTGAGCCACGAAAGAGGGACTCGCATTGTTTATTCCTTTCTAAACGCAAATTGCACGACTCGTTTGCTATTCGCCATTTCTCAGAACGTATCTTCTCAACAGGTAGGGGTGAACCCTTGTGGTCGCCCTAGCGGGCAGGCACGAAACCTGCCCCTACCCCCAAATATTGAAAGATACCTCAGAACTGTCTCAAGAACCGCAAGTCGTTGGCATAGAAATTTCGGATGTCATCGATGATGTATTTGAGCATCGCCGGACGCTCGACGCCCATGCCAAAGGCAAACCCGCTCCACTCATCGGGATCGTAGCCGCCATTGCGCAACACAACCGGGTGCACCATCCCTGCGCCACCGATCTCTAGCCAGCCATTGTACTTGCACACCCGGCATCCTTCCCCTTTGCAGAGAATGCAGTCCATATCGGCCTCGATGCTCGGTTCGGTGAAAGGAAAGTAAGAACCACGAATGCGGATCTTGCGATCCTGGCCGTACATCTGGTAAGCAAACTCGGTCAACGTGCCGATCAAGTCGGTCATGGTAATGTTGCGCCCCACAGCCAGTCCTTCAAGCTGGTAAAACTGATGCTCGGAGCGGGCCGTGATCTGTTCGTAGCGATAGCACTTGCCGGGCAGGATGACACGAATGGGTTCGGGATGGTATTCGCGCATCGAACGGATCTGCCCCGGCGAGGTGTGCGTGCGCAGCACAACATCATGCTCGCTCTCGACCCAGAACGTATCCCACATGTCGCGCGCCGGGTGATAGAGCGGAATATTGAGCAAACCAAAGTTATATTCATCCGTTTCCACGTCAGGCGCTTCGTAAACCTGGAAGCCCATCTGGGCAAAAATGTCATAGTATTGGCGCAAGCTCTGGGTGGTGATATGCAGTTTGCCCGCCGATACAGGCCGCCCGGGCAGGGTCACGTCAATGGTGTCGGCTGCCAGCGATGCAGCCAGCTCGGCGACCTTGAGCGCCTCCTCTTTTGTTTCAAAGGCCGAGGTCAGCTTTTGCTTCACGTCGTTGACGGCGCGCCCTACCTGCGGACGTTCCTCAGCTGACAGGTTGCCCATGCCGCGCAGAAAGGGCGTCAACGCGCCCTTTTTGCCCAGGTACTGTTGATTCCAGGCACGCAGCGCTTCGCTGTCGGCAACCGAGTCCAACGCCGCCAACGCGCTCGACTCTAGTTCTTGCAGTTTCTCCAACATAGTGTCCTCCTTGTGGCACAAAAAAAGCCCTCATCCCAAAAGGGACGAGAGCATCAATCTCCCGTGGTACCACCCTTGTTGACCGGCACGGCTGCCGGTCCACTCTTTTATCGACGCGGCGATTTAAAAAGAATCGCTTGAATCGACTGCCCTGTTAACGCTGGGCCGGCGGAACAGGCTACGGCACGACTCACTCGGCCCGGCAGTTCAATACTGCCATACCCGCACAAGGTGCGGGCGTTCACCTGTCGGCTCGGGAGCGAATACTGCGTTTTCCTCCGGGCAAGGCTTTCAGTCTATGACCTTGCCTCCCTGACAGACTCTGGATGTTTTTACAATGCAAACACCCCGCAAATGTTCTCCGTCACAGCCATTACATTTCTATCAAGCCATTACATTTCTATCAAGCCATTACATCTCTATCGTGTTTCTATTATCCTACAAAAACGCGATTTTGTCAAGCAAAATCACGGCACCTCTTTTGTTAACTCTGCCGGGCGTTCGTTCCGCTTGAGCAACTCGCGGGCGATTTCCCGCGTTTTTTCGCTGTCGCCGCCGAGCATGTGCGCCATTTCCGTAATGCGCGCCTCTCCCTCCAACGAGTTGACAACAGTCATCGTCCGTTCTCCCTGGACGATCTTGTCGACATACAGGTGTGTATCGCCGCATCCAGCGAGTTGAGGGAGGTGGGTCACACAAAAAACCTGATGCCCGCCGTTTTCCGGTTTGGACAGATTCCACAGCTTGCGCCCCACAACGCCGCCAATCCGGCCGCCAATGCCCTGATCGATCTCGTCAAAAATGAGCGTCGGGATATGGTCGGCCGCTGCCAGCGCCGCTTTCAGGGCCAGCATCAGGCGAGACGTTTCGCCGCCGGAGGCGACTCTGGCCAGCGGCTTGAGCGGCTCGCCTACGTTGGGCGCAATCAGAAATGCCACCCGATCCAATCCATTGCTGTCGAAACTGTACTGCCCGGGCGCGCACTCGCTGTCCGGAAGTGGGTTGTCGACTACCGCACCACCTTCTTGCTGCTGCCACTGTATTTCAACGGCAAAACGCGCTTGCTCCATCTTGAGCTCATCCAGTTCAGCCTCAACCATCGCAGACAGGCGCGCGCCTGCTTCTCGCCTGCGATGAGACAACACGGCGCCGGCCACTCCGATTTCTCGCAACAAGGCCGACTGTTCAACCTCCAATTCGGCAATGCGCTCGCCGCTGTGCTCGATCGTGTCCAGCTCTTCAGCCGCGTGCTGCGCAAAGTCTAACAGATCCTGGACGCTGTCGCCATATTTGCGCTGCAAGCGGCGGATGAGCGTTAATCGCTCTTCCACTTGCTCCAGCCGTACCGGGTTAAACTCGACCGCTTCCTGATAATCGCTCAAGGCAGCGGCTAGATCGTCCAACTGGTATCCCACTTCCTCAATTTGCTGTTGTTTTGCTTCCATCTGTGGATCGACGCGAGCCAAATTGCTCAAGATACGCGAAGCTTGCCCGAGCAAATCGGTGACAGAAGCCTGTTCATCCTGCCCATCAGACAAAATCTGTAGCGCCTCGCCACTCAGCGCCGTCAGCTTTTCAGCATTGACCAGGCGATTCAGTTCGTTCTCCAGTTCCTCAGTCTCCCCAACCTGCAACTGTGCAGTTCGGATCTCGTTTACCTGGTATCGCAACAAATCCGCCCGCTGCTGCATCTCGCGCTCGTTTCGTATCAAATCATTCAGCTCGCGGCGCACGACGCGTAGTGCACGCACACGTTCGCTCAACACAGCCCGCTCCGCTTCCAAACCGCCATACCGATCGAGGAAATCCAGATGCGCGCGTTCGTTGAGCAAAGAAAGGTGCTCGCTCTGCCCGTGAATATCGACCAGTTGGCTGCCAAATTGTTCCAGTATGGCCAGCCGTACGGCGCGCCCGTTGACGCGACAAACATTGTGCCCGCTAGCCCGGATCTCACGGGCCAAGATCAAAACATCTGCATCGTCATTTTGCAGCGCTTCCTGTTCCAAGAGTGGATCGAGCGCAGCATGCTCGCCCGCGGTAAGGTAAAAAATGCCTTCAATGGTTGATTTGCGCGTGCCGGCACGAATCACCTGGCTGTCTGCTCGCCCGCCGAGCAAAAGACTGACCGCGTCGATAATGATCGATTTGCCTGCCCCCGTCTCTCCGGTAAAGACATTGAACCCGTGAGAGAAATCCAGGTGCAACTTTTCAATGATTGCAAAATTGGTAATCGTTAATTCGGCTAACATATCGTACCTGTTTTCCAAAGTCAGTTGACGTGCGCACTTGGCAGTGTGGATATGCCCACTAGCGCAATCTGCCCAAGCGTAAAACACCAACGGCAGCGCCAACGGCCATCACGGCGTAAATGACAATCGATAAAAATGCGCGCGGCATCACAACCACTGTAGCCAGCGTTCCTACAGCCATAGAAAAGCCCACTATCAGCCAAATCCATCGCCCGCGCCGCCGGCCGATCGCCCAGTGCACGATAGTACCAATGATCCCCCCGGCGATGGGGCTGATGATCAGCGCAAACCACCATCCGGCCATTCCAGCGATCACAGCAGCCGGCACAGAAAGCACCAACGAAAGAAAAGCAGCGATAGGATAATCATACCACATTGAGGTATAAAAATGAGCCTGTTGTGCGCTGATACACGCCCTGCACCGGAATCCGACTGGCGTGCGCACGGCACATCTGACGCAAATCGGCGCGCCGCAACTGTTGCAGCGTAGTGTCGTCTCAGTTTGGGGATGATTGATGCAATGCAGTGCCTCACCCGAGGCAAGCCTGGCATCCCATTGCAGACGCATCTCTTCGGTCACATC
>JAFGJF010000410.1 GCA_016929205.1 Anaerolineae bacterium | reverse complement strand
GGTCTTGAATTGAGGTTGTTCGATCAACTGCGTCCAGTGGGAACGTTTGCTCACCATACTGAGCATGGCGTGGATCTGCTTTTTTCCAAGAGCGCGGTGATCGTGGTTCCCTCCGGCTGCGATCAATTGATCTCCGGGCTGGATGGTTCGCTAACCTTGCGACAGATTGGGCGGCAGTATGGCGATGTGGCTGTGGATTGGGTTGGAGTGCTGTGCCAGGAAGGACTGGTCTCGTGGGCGTCCGTGTGAGGTTTCCCGGTGCGTTTCGTCTCAAGATCGGCGGCGTTTCCGAGGTCACGGTCGATGTCGATCCCGATGGTGACACAGTGCTGCACGTGCTGCAACGTCTGGCCGGGCGTTTTCCCGAACTGGCTGAAACGCTGTGCGATCAAGATGGCCGTTTCCGTCCTACAATGCAGATCTATGTGAACGACGAACACGTCCGTTTTCGGCAGGGGTTACAAACGGTCGTTTCGTATAACGATCTGGTCTATATTGTCCCAATAGTCATGGGTGGCTGATTTGGCAAGAAAGGAGAACAGAGATGGCACGTGGTTATATGGGCAAGATCTTGAACGTGGATTTGTCCGAGGGGACGATTCAAGAGGAGGCATTGGATGAGCAGCTTTGCCACGACTATATCGGTGGCTATGGCCTGGGGGCCAGGTTGCTCTACGAACGCATGCCGGCCGGCGCCGATCCGTTGGGGCCGGACAACATCCTGGGGTTACTCACCGGCCCGCTGACGGGCACGCCGGCCGTGATCGGATCGCGGTTTGTGGTCGTGGGCAAATCGCCGAACACGGGAGGGTGGGGAGACGCCAACTGCGGCGGTTTTTTTGGCCCCCACCTCAAGTTTGCAGGATTTGACGGTTTGATGTTTTCGGGGATTTCGAAAAAACCCGTCTATCTGATCATCGAAGAGGGGCAGGCCGGCTTGCGCGACGCGAGCGATCTGTGGGGCATGAATGTCAGCGACCTGGAAGATTTGCTCAAGGAACGGCACGGCGAGGGCGTCGAGATTGCCTCGATCGGTACGGCGGGCGAGCAGTTGTCGTTGACGGCGTGCATTATGAACGACAAAGAGCGTGCTGCAGGGCGATCGGGTCTGGGGGCGGTGATGGGTTCGAAAAAGCTCAAGGCCGTCGTCGTCAAGGGAAATCTGCCCGTGCCGATGGCCGACGAGTCCAAGATCGAAGCCTTGCGCCGCCACTACATCCGGAACCCCGCCGGCGCTTACCAGGGGATGCATGACGAGGGCACCTGTGGCATTACGTCCGACTCGGCGCAAAGTGGCGACTCGCCCGTCAAGAACTGGGGCGGCTCGGGGTTGGTCGATTTTCCGCGCGAACGTTCGGACAAGATCAGCGGACCGGCGGTGACCGGCTTGCCCGATTACAAGCGCTATGGTTGTTGGCGCTGCCCAATTGCTTGCGGTGGGCGGCTGCGCCAGGACAAGGGCAAATTTGCCCTGGAAAAGAACGACGGCGTGGGTCACAAGCCAGAATACGAGACCCTGTGCATGTTTGGCACAAATCTGCTCAACGATGACCTGGCCTCGATCATCAAGGTCAACGAAATCTGCAACAACTATGGGCTGGATACCATTTCCGTGGGTGCGACGATCGGCTATGCGATCGAGTGTTACGAGAATGGGCTGATCGGCAAAGAGATGACCGGCGGATTGGAGTTGACGTGGGGCAATGCCGAGGCAATCGTCGAATTGACACAAAAGATCGCCGATCGGGATGGTTTTGGCGAAACATTGGCTAACGGGATCAAGGCCGCGTGGAAAAAACTGGGCAAGATCGGCACCGAGTTTGCCATTCACGTGCAAGGCGAAGAAGTGCCCGCGCACGATCCACGTTTTGTGCCCGGGTTGGCCAGCACCTACCTGCTCGACGCCACGCCCGCCCGCCATACCCAGGGTGGGGAACTGCTCGGTCCTGTCAATCTGGAGCTAAAAGAACAGGACAAGTACATCTATAGCGGCGCGGCCGACAACCACTGGAAGCTGGTCAATTCGATGCACGTCGTCAATGCGGCCGGGCTGTGTATGTTTGGCTACCTGAGCTATGACATCCACGCCATACCCGAGCAGCTTTCGGCGGTCACCGGCTGGGAATTTGACCTGGAGGCCGTGTACGAGGCGGGGATGCGCGTGGGTACGATGCGTCACGCGTTCAACTTGCGCGAGGGACACAACCCGCTGGCTCGCAACGTGCCTGGACGGCTGGTCGGCGAGCCGCCGCTGAGTGAAGGGAACGTCAAGGGCGTCACCGTCGATCACAGGACGCTGAACCGAGAGTACCTCGAACGCTGTGGGTGGGACGTGCGGACGACGATCCCGTCCGAGGCCAGTTTGAAGGCGTTAGGGATGGACTTTTTGATCGCGGATAGCAAAACCTGGAACGTGCCGGTCATCTAGAGCCGAATATGCTCACGGATTAGCACGAATAAACACGGATCAATGCGGTTAGACTTTACCGCCCATATTCGTGTTTATTCGTGCGTTGTTTTAAATAGACGGGCAAGCTGGTTAACTATCCCAGCACGGCTCGAATTTGATTTGCACGTCGGCGATGGCCGGACCGATGACCTCGATGTCTTGCAGGCGATTGGTGCCCAGCCCCAATTCGTGAGCCATGTTGAGATGGTTCCTGGCCCGCAAAAAGGGCGGGTTGGGAAAGTCGGTCGTGGGGTCAAAGCCCATAATCGCCGTGGCAACTGTATCGGTTGCCACCACGTCCTTGCCGGCCAGCAGCACGTTGGCCTGGACTGGAGCCAACGTCTGGATCCAGGGTCCTTCGCCGCCCTCGGTGGTCTTGATCCCGTCGATCAGCCCAAGGTGGATGGGGCGGGCGCGGTTGAGATCCATGATGACTCCTGGCAAGCGGGTAGCCGTTTGGTCTTCGGGGCCATGAAAGGCCGAGCGATAGTTGTCTTCCGGCGAGAGGGTGTAAAAGCGCGCCGGCACGAGGCCGATCAGGTTTTTCATAGTGTGGGTGACGCCGCACGTATAGTGGCACTTGAGTTTGGATACAGATATAAAGGCATCGACGTCCTCGAGGATGTGGTTAAAAACCAGGTCTTTGTAAACAAAACGACCTTCGGGCACGGGGGTGGCGGCGAAATCACCATAGGGGTCGGTCTGATTGAGATCGATCAATTTGGCGTCGACCGTTTTTGCGATGTCCTCGTACCCCCACTGAGTGTATGATTCCCACTCGTAGACAGCCTCGACGATCAGAACTTCCTTTGCCCCGGCGTCGCGCACGAAACCAGCCAGTGCCCCTACCACCTCCGGGTGGGTGATATAACTGTCGATCGCGGCAACGCCTGCCAGCGGCCTGGAGCTGATTCCGCCGGTGAGGTTGGTCTTGATCGCCACCCGGTCGCCGGCGCTCACGATATCACCCAGACCGCCAATAGAATCGAGCAGATCGCGCACTTGATTGTGAATGAGTTTGGCATCATAACTGGTAGCATGGGCAACCGCGACTCGGGCGAGGGCACTGCCATCCTGGTTGGAAGCGGCTTCAAACGGCGTCTCTTGGGACTTGCAGCTTGAGGCCAGCGCGCCGGCGGTTGCTGCGCCCATCATTCGCAGAAAACTGCGGCGCGATAGTTTGTTGTGTTTTGAGCAGTTTTTCACTGTTGTTTTTGCTCCTGTGACTGTGATTCGAATGTGCGTTTGGCTGTTAGCTTATCACACAAAGAAGGGGTTGTCAAGCGATGTTGTTTGATTCGGAGTGCTTTTTGCAGGGGCTTGTTTGACGTTCATTGCAAAGAGGGGTATACTTGAGCCAGCTTGTGAATAGAGGAAGGGTATATGCTCAAACGAGACGTTGTCTTGCGTCCACTGCTCGTGTTGTTCCTGGTTGTCGTGCCTGCATTTTTGCCGGCGGGAGAGAGGGATTTCGCTCTGGCACAGGACGGTGAGGGCGAGGGTGAAAGCGAGCAGGACATCTTTGTTCAAGATCTGTTGTCCAAGATGACGGTTGCCGAAAGAGTAGGGCAACTTTTTTTGGTGCCTTTTTCTGGAAGCGATCCCGATGTGCAGTCCGCTATTGCCGATCTGATCGTCAATTACAAAGTCGGCGGCGTGATGTTGTCGGAGACAAATGGGAATTGGCGAAACGATGCATCAGCGGTAAATCAAGTGATCGCTTTGAATCAAACCTTGCAAGCGTGGGCGGCGGTCGAAGCATTTCCGGTGATCGAGTCGCCTCCCGTCACGTCCACAGTGGACTTGACCGTGACGCTTGTCCCTACGGCGACGGTCGATCCGGCAGCGACGCTGACGCCATCGCCAAATCTGACGCCAACGTCGGCATTGGATGCGGGCGAGACATTGAGCCCAACGGTGGCGATCACCGCGAGTGGCTCGGTGACCAGCCCCATACCTCGAGAGAATTTCATCCCGCTCTTTATCGCGATCGAACACGAGGGAAACGGATACCCGTATACCCATTTGCGCTCTGGGCTGACCGCTTTGCCCAGCAATATGGCCATAGGGGCGACGTGGAATACGGTAAATGCTTTGAGCGTGGGGCAGATCGTGGGACGCGAATTGAGCGTGCTGGGATTCAACATGCTCCTCGGGCCTGTGTTGGATGTGCTGGAAAGACCTCGTCCCGAACAGCCGAACGACCTGGGCGTGCGCTGCTTTGGTGGCGATCCCTATTGGGTTGGCGTGATGGGCGAAGCTTATATTCGAGGCGTGCACCAGGGCAGCCAGGGGCAGATGGCTACGGTGGCCAAACATTTTCCCGGCTTTGGCAGCAGCGACCGGCGGATCAACCAGGAAGTGCCCACGGTGCAAAAGTCATTGGAGGAGCTGTCCCGAACGGAACTGGTACCCTTTCTGAGGGTAGCTCAACCCGAAGGAGAAGACGCGTCGGGTGTGACGGACGCAATGATGACCGCTCACGTCAGTTTTCGTGGCGTGCGCCCGGCAACCAAGCCGGTCAGTTTTGACGTGGCGACGATGCACGCGTTGATGAGCCTGGAAGGATTGGCTCAATGGCGGGCCTCTGGCGGGGTGATGGTTAGCGGCCCATTGGGAGTGCCGGCCGTTCGCAAGTATTACGATCCCAACCTCCAGGCCTTTAACCACCGCTACGTTGCGAGTGAGGCATTTGTCGCCGGAAACGATCTGTTGCTGCTCTCCGAGTTTGCATTGAATGACGCGTGGGAGACACAATATCTCAACATGATTGACACGATCACGTTTTTCCGCGAGCAATATGAAAATGAAGCAGATTTTCGGGTGCAGGTTGACGAGGCGGTGAAACGCATCTTGCTGCTCAAGCACCATCTTTACCCCGAGTTTTCGCTCGAATCCGTCCAGCCAAACCTGGATATTGCTGTAGTTGCGTTGGGCCAGGGTAATCAGACGGCCGTGCGCATCGCCCAAGAGTCGGTCACGCTGCTCTATCCCGAATCGGTGGACCGCTTGCCTGCGCCGCCGATGCCTGGCGACGAGATCGTGATTTTTGTTGACGATCGCCAGGGGCGCGACTGCGAGGATTGTGACGCCGAGTATCTGATCGATCCGGAAGAAATCAAACGTACATTGGTGCGGTTGTATGGACCTCAAGCCAGTTCTCGCATCATTCCCGAGCGTGTTTACACCTATACTTTTGAAGACCTGGATCGGTTTTTATTTTCAAGCGATCAGTACCCCGAGCTTGCTGCGGCGTTGGAAGCGCGCTTGAATCGCGCGACGTGGGTGTTGTTTGGTATGCTCGATGCCGATACACAACGTTACTTGCACGCGGATGCGCTCAAGTCGTTCCTGGCGTCGCGAGAAGACCTGGTACAGGGACGCAAGATTGTCGTCTTGGCCTATGGTGCGCCCTATTTCCTGGATACGACCGAGGTCAGCAAACTGGCGGCTTATTTTGGTGTGTATAACAAGCTGCCGGTATTCATCAGTGCTTCGGCGCGGGCCCTTTTTCAAGAGTTTCCTCCGCTTGGCGTTGCGCCGGTGTCGGTCTCCGGGATCAACTATGACCTCGCGGCGCGGGTGGGTATCGATTCCGGGCAGGTTATCCAGGTGTACCAGGCCGGGCAGCCGCAAGACAATGGCGAGGAAACGCCCCAGCCGCTGGAAGTGAAAAAAGGAGACAAACTGCAGCTTTATACCTCGGCAATCCAGGACCGGAATGGAAACCTGGTTCCCGATGGCACATGGGTCGAATTTCGCTTTTATTATCCAGATGAAAAGGTAGAGACGCGGCAGCCGGCGCTCACGGTGAACGGCGTGGCAACGGCCGAGTTTGTGTTGGACCGGGTTGGTAACCTCGAAATATCGATCGTCGGCTCAGAGTACAAATTGCTTGCCCTGGTGCCAGAGGAAGAGACGGTGACGTTTGAGACGGTGGTCCCGACATCGACGCCGACGTCAACACCGACGTCGACGCCGACGGCTACGCCGACAGCTACGCCGACAGCTACGCCGACGCTGACCTGGACACCAACATGGACGCCGACAGTGACGCCGACCGCGACGCCGGTACCGGTCAAGGCCGTAACCGGGGCGACGCTGTCGATATCTCTGGTTGCAGTGCTCATCTTTGGGGGAGCAGCTTTTGCCGTCCTGTTGGGGATTGGCCGTGGCCCGATCAGTGCAGTTCGCTGGGGATTGTTGTGCATTATTGGCGGATTGGTGGGATACGACGTGTACGCGATGGGCGTGCCCGGCGCGTTACGGGCACGAACCATCTCGGAAGAGTGGGGGGCATTGGTAACAACCATGTTGGGATGTTTGCTGGCTGTCTTGATTGGATTGCTGGTGACACTCATTCACCGGCGTATGCGTCTGGCTGCGTCCAAATGAGGGCTATATAGGTGGAAGCAGGGGAGAGAGTGCCGTCGCGACCAGGGCGACGACAAACAAAAGCAGCGCGAGCAGAAAATAGAGTGTGTTTTCGCGCATCGCTCGCCTCCAATGGCGCCGCTGTGCGTTGACGAGTTCGTCGGCGAGGACTTCGAGTGGCTGTGATGAAAGCAGCTCGGTTCTAAAGTCCGCGACGCCGTTTGGGCGCTCATCTGGATGCATGGCGATGGCGTGCATAATCGCTCGCTCCACACGGGGCGACAGCTTGGGGTTGAGTTCGCCAGGCGGGAGCAACTCTTGAGGGCGCAAGAAACGCGTCTTTGAGTCGACGGGGGGTTGGTTGGTGAGCAGATGATACAGTGTCGCACCAAAGGAATAGATGTCCGAGCGCACGTCTGTATGTCCTGTATCACCGCCATATTGTTCCAAAGGGGTATATTGAGCTGTGCCCCGTCCCTGGAGAACGGTGATCGTGCGATCCTCGTCAGGTACCATCAGCTTGACCAACCCAAAATCAACCAACTTGATCGTGCCCGATGGCGCGAGCTTGATGTTGGCTGGTTTGATGTCGCGGTGGAGGACGGGCGGATCTTGGTGATGCAAGTACTCGAGCGCGTCCAGGATCTGTTTGGCCCAATCGAGCACCTGGCGCTCGGGCAGAATCTTGCCTTGCCGGCGGGCCTCGTCCATCAGTTCTTTGAGGTCGTGGCCGGGGACAAAGTCCATCACCAGATAGTCACGGTTGTTTTGGGTGAAATAGTCGGACACTTTGGGCAGATTGGGATGATCGAGACGGGCAAGTGTGCTGGCTTCGCGATGAAACTGGGCCTGGACTTGTTCAGCATCGTTGCGTGTCGCATTGGCGTCCATCCACATCTCTTTG